>WRJW01000207.1 GCA_009778375.1 Bacteroidota bacterium | reverse complement strand
AATTCCTCTGTACATCCGGGGTATACCGTTGATTCATACACTACATAATCACCCTGTTTCAGTACTTTTCCCACCGTTTCGGTAGCCGACACCAAAGGGTGCAGGTCGGGTTGGTTGCAGGTATCGACCGGTGTGGGTACGGCCACAATGTAAAAAGAAGCCTCGCCGAGTTTTTCTAAGGAATCTGTAAAGAGTATATCGGTTTGGGCAAAGGCTTCGACGCTTAACTCCCGACTGGGGTCTACTCCTTCTTGAAGTTTGCGTAAACGATGTGGATCTACTTCTAATCCGATTACCCTGCATTTTTGGGCAAAGGCTAAAGCTAAGGGCAAACCCACGTATCCCAATCCTACCAAGGCAATAGCGCGCTCTTTGTTTTGGATATTTTTAAACATACATTCAAAGTATAAAACCACAAAGTTAGCTTATTTTTTCTTGCAGATTCAAGAAAAAGCCCTACATTTGCACCCTCAAAAGAAAAAAACAAAGATTCGCTAGCTCAGCAGGTAGAGCACAACACTTTTAATGTTGGGGTCCCGGGTTCGAGCCCCGGGCGGATCACTTTTCATCCCTCACAAGAAATTGACTGTGAGGGTTTTTTGTTTATAATCAGCGTTTTAAAAGTAAGAGATTACGGAAAATCTGGACGAATTGGGATAACATTTCACCATTTTATTGTACCTTTGTTGTACCAACAAGATTTAAATGTTGTACCAATGAACAAAATATTTTAAAATCAATATGTTATGTTACCCGTTGTTATTGAGCCAAAAACACCGGCAGACGTGCGTTGTCTGCACGATTTCTCCAAGCAAATAGGCGCTAAAGTTCTTGACCCTGAAGAGTGGTTTGAGGATATGGTATTGGGACGTATTATCGAAGAAGGCATTAAGGAACAGGGATTTGCATCTATGGACGAAGTTTTTGAAGTCTTGAGGGGATGAATGTCATACCAAAACCTGCTTTCTTGCGCTGCATTAAAAAAATATCTGACCCTATTATTAAAAAATCTGTTGATACTGCTATTTGTTCAATAATTCACGCAAAGTCTGTATAAGATATTCCAGAACTGAAAAAGTTGAAAGGGTTTAAAATTTCTTACCGCATTAAGGTTGGCGACTACCGTATTGGCGTAACTATTGAGAGCGACACGGTCATTCTTGTTGCCTGCCTGCCCCGTAAAGACTTCTACAAGTTTTTTCCTAATTAGCACGCTCATCCCTTATTAGTTGTACTTGTGCAGATCAAACTGTTCTGCAAAGAGAGAAATGGAGGGCGGATCACTTCCCCGCTTCGAATATGTACAATTTTATTACCTTTGTTCCCAAATGCAAAGACCGTGATAAAAGTACTTATTGTTGACGACCAGGAATTTTTTAGAATGGGGGTGAGAACGGGCATAGAGCACCGTCATCCGGATATTTGCGTCGTTGGCGAGGCTCAATCGGGAACCGAATTATTTCTTCTGCTGCAAACCGTTGCGGTCGATCTTGTGTTGCTCGACATCCGCCTCCCCGACATGAGCGGCGTTGATATTGCCCGCCGCCTCAAGACCGAGCGTCCCGATCTGAATATTCTTGTCCTCTCTTCCGAAGATTCCGTAACGGTGATCAAGCAGATGCTTGATATTGGCATAGAGGGATTTATAAGCAAACGTCATGGGGGAGTGGATGAATATGCCGACGCCATACGCTCCATTATGCAGGGAGTTTACTATTTTGGAAAAGATATTTCGGGCATTATATACAATTTGTATGTTTCGATAAAGAAGACAACAGAGGTGACGGCAGAATTTACCGATCAGGAGAAACGGATCATCGAGCTTTGCCGCGATGGATTGTCGGGTAAAGGGATCGCCGATCGCCTCTACATTAGCCTGCGTACCGTCAATAATCATAAAAACAACATATTTCGTAAATTGGGCATCAACAGCACGGCAGAAATGGTTCACTATGCCCTCAAACACGGAATCATACGGTTGGAGTAAGCAATGAAAAGACTGTGGCCGGTATTACTCTTGATGACCATAGCTGTTTGCGGTTTTGGACAAAATGTAGACAGCCTTTACCATCTTTGGATGGAGGCAAAGGGCGACAGGCGCATCTCCTTAGTCAACGAAATAGCGCAGGCGGCATATAAAGCGGAATGTACCGATACCCTCTTTCGGGTCACCCCCAATACCGAACCGGTACTTATGGCCGCTATTGTCCACGAATTGATGGCCTCGTATGCCGATTATGTCCTTAGCGACTTGGCAAGAGCCGTCCGGTTTGCCCTTGAGGCGGCAAAAGAGTACGAAGAGGCGGGAGACTTGAACGCCATGGATGTAAATTATTCCAATGCCGCCAACGCTTATTTTAAAATGGGCGATTACGAAAAAGCCATAGAGTTGATGCTTAGGTGCTACGAACTTGAGTTGCGGATGGACGATGCGCCCGCTGTGAGCATTACGCTCAACGACCTTGGCGTGGTTTATAGCACCTGGGGTAAAAACGAGGAAGCTATTGCCTATTTCAGTCGCGCCGAGGAGATCGAACGTCCGCTTAACCGTCCCATGCAATATGCCGGTCGATTGAGTCAGTTGGCAAAGGAATATGCTGTGCTTGGTATTTACGACGAGGCGTTACGGCTGATTAGCGCGGCGCTTGTGTACGACGAAAAGATTGAACGTAACGAACGCGACGAACGCATTGCCGTTCATCGGCGGATTATGGGCGACATTTATGAAAAAATGGACAGTTTGCCGCAGGCCGAAAATTGCTATCAGCGCGCCATTCCTGTTTTTGAGCAGAATAACCGTCAACAACCATTAGCCGAATCGTTACTGAGTTTGGGACGCCTGCAATTGCAGCAGGGGCGTTTTGCAGGAGCAATCGAAACGTTGCACTATTGTGTGGCCATCGCAGAAAAAAACCACTTGCTCCGCACCCTTAGAGATGCTAACCATTTTTTGTATGAAGTCAGTAAAGTGACGGGAAATACCGCCCAAGCCCTCTTTTATTTGGAGCAGTATGGTCATATGAACGATTCAATTTTTAAAGAGACGACCCAGCAACAAATCAACGAATTTCAAGTCAAATACGAAACGGCTGAAAAAGAGGTTAAAATTCTTCGTCAGCAAACAGAAATCGAGCGGCACAAAATACGACAGTTTATTTATATCGGACTCCTCATAGCCGCAGGGTTGCTCTTTGTGTTGCTCTTGTTTTTTTTGGCACAGCGTACCCGCCGTAACCGCGAATTAGCCGACACCAATGCCACTAAAGATAAATTCTTTAGCATTATTTCGCACGACCTCAAGAATCCTGCCGTTATGCAGCGAGACGCCCTGAAATTATTGGTTGATCATTCGAGAGAATGGGAGGGTGCTTCCGTGGCCAAATACCACCAAAAACTGCTTCAATCGGCCAATGAGCAGGTAGAACTCCTCTATACGCTGCTGGGTTGGGCGCAGGTGCAGACAGGACGTATCTCTTACTATCCAAGGCTCTTTGACCTGACATCCCTCTTACAATCGGGGATGGAGCTCATCCATAATATGGCGGACGCAAAAGGAGTGGCGCTGGAGGTACGGATGCCGGCGTCGCTCCTTGTCACCGGCGACGACAATATGTTGGCCACGGTGGTACGCAACCTGTTGGTGAACGCTGTAAAGTTTACGGCAAAAGGAGGCAGCGTTACGCTGGAGGTAACCCCACATAAGGTATCGGTCAGCGACACCGGAACAGGTATCTCTGCCGAGCAACTGCAAAACCTTTTTCGCCTCAATCGTCCATCGTTTCATCAAGGAACTGCAGGAGAAACGGGCGTTGGATTGGGCTTGATAGTATGCAAGGAGTTTCTCGAAAAGCACGGCACTCATCTCCATGTAGAGAGTGCAGAAGGAAGAGGGAGCCGGTTTTGGTTTGCCCTTCCCGATCAGCTGTAAAACATACTCATAAAAATTGAGTATAAATACTCATTGATTGGTAAGAACCGGACTTGTATCTTTGCGCCGTCTATCTATAATTAATTTTTAACCATCAAACTAATCAATTAAAAACCAAAAAACTATGGAAAAGAAAAGTAACAAATTGCTCAAAATCGTGGGTATCCTTATGATCATCGGGAGTATAATCTCCATCATCCTCGGCTTAGTGGTAGGGGGCATTGCCGCCCTCTTTGGAGGCTTAAACCTGATTACTTTTGCGGCCCTCTTAATGCTTGCCGGAGGTATTGTCAACCTGATTGCCGGTATTTGCGGGGTTAAGTATGCCGCAAAGCCCGAAAAAGCAAACACTTGTATTTTGTACGGCGTTCTAACGGCCGCTTTGGTTGTTTTATCCAACATACTTTATGTGAGCGCCGGTTCCGGCATGAACACTACAAGTCTGATTACCGGATTGTTGCTTCCGGCCCTTTACCTGATTGGTGCTTACCAGAACAAGAAATTAGCGTAACGGGTATCACGTTCTGCAAAAAAACTTCCGGTGGTCAAAAGCTGTTGGAGGTTTGTTTGCTGTGTATACAATTGATGTATAGTAAAAATTAATGCACTATTAATAAATTAGTTAAAACGCAATGATTATGTTTAAAAAAATTACCGTGTTTTTTGCCTTTGCCGGTCTTATGTTACACGGCTGTAAAGATTTCGACTGCTGTATGCCCAGTGTACTGAGCGCGGATGTTGAAGGCCTTATCTTAGACGGATCGGGCGATACTCAAACTTTTTTCCTCTATAGTCCCATGAGTTGGAAGTTGCAAAATGCGGACGATCTTTTTCCGTGGTTGAAGGTAACTCCGGATCACGCAATTATTGCCGCAACGGTAACGGTTACGGCTGACCCCAACTCGGGGGATGAGCGGAAGCAGACCCTCATTTTTATGGCCGCCAACGGCGACAAACTTAAGGTGGAGGTTACCCAAAAGGAGGCGTCCATAACCGCGCCTGTACCTCCGACGATTACGAGTTTGGGCAGCACAACTGTAGAAGAAGGCATTGGCGGCACTTTTACGGTTACGGCAACGGGGGATCCGACGATCACCTTTAGCCTTTCGGGAACCATTCCTTCCGGCATTGCCATCAACGCGACCACGGGGGTGATCACGATTGGTACTTCGACTCCCGCAGGTACGCACACGTTAGAGGTTACGGCAACCAACGGCGTTTCGCCGGACGCGACCCAAATGTTTACCTTGACGGTTACGGCTCCCAAAACGGTCGGTTCAGACTATCGGTTTAATGGTGGAACTTGGTATAAGACAACTTTTGAACCGGTGGAGAGCGTTAACCTTACCGATAAGGCCATAGAAAAGACAGCCGGTTTTACCGGTGTGTACACAGAGGGAGGCAAAGAAGAGGATCCTTTTTCTCTTCCTTTTTCTCCACCCTTTGATTTAACGATCACGGTAACCTGGGCGTATTTGTATGACGGTTCAGGAAAAATTGGGATAGCTTGTTCGTTTGACGGCATTGGGAGTGGCTTTATTTTGGGAAAATCAGCGTGTGAGAATATTGCCTCCTTACTTCCTGTTCCCATTTCGGGTTTGGATACAGATGGAATGCAGGACTATGATCAAGGAATTGGTTTAGATAGTTCATTAGCAATCCTGATCCCATTGGTAATGTCCATGCTGTAACCTGCTATCGCTTTCTACCACAAAGGGACGGTACATTTGGATCGTCCCTTTGTGGTGTAAGCATACTCATAAAAATTGAGTATAAATACTCATTGACGCGCCTGCAATCGCCCCGTATCTTTGCCGCGTATTAATATGCCTAAATGAAAAAGTGATATGGGAATCTTAAACAAACTTCGCGCCGAGTTTATAGACATCATTGAGTGGACGGATCAGACTTCGGACACCATGATTTGGCGCTTTCCGCGTTATCAGGCGGAGATTAAGAACGGAGCCCAACTGACCGTGCGCGAATCGCAGGTGGCCATTTTAGTAAACGAAGGCCAGTTTGCCGACATCTATCCACCCGGTCGCCACGTGTTGGAAACCAATAATATGCCCATCCTTACCACCATTATGGGCTGGAAGTATGGTTTTAACTCTCCTTTTAAAGTAGACGTCTACTTTGTAAACACCAAGCAGTTCTTAAACCTGCGCTGGGGAACGCCCAATCCGATTATGATGCGCGATCCCGAATTTGGACCCATCCGCATGAGAGCTTTTGGCTCTTACTGTTTTAGGATAGACGCCAAAGACCCCACCAAGTTTATTACCAATGTGGCGGGAACAAGCGGCGAATTTACTACCGAAGGAATCAGCGAACAGTTGCGTAATTTTGTCATTACCAAGTTTACCGACCATCTGGCCGAATCCAAAATCGCCGCCCTGGATATGGCCGCAAACCTGAACGAGTTTTCGGGCGCCTTATGCGCCTCCCTTAAAGATGATTTTGCCGAATACGGCATAGAGCTGACCAAATTTTTGGTAGAGAACATCTCTTTGCCCGAAGCGGTAGAACAGGCCCTTGATAAACGCACCAGTATGGGGGTAATCGGCAACATGGGCGCCTACACCCAAATGCAATTTGCCGACTCCCTGATGGCAGGGGCGCAAAATCCGAGCGGCGGCAATAATCCCGCCGGATCTGCCATGGGAATGGGAATGGGTTTTGCCATGGCCGGACAGATGGCGCAACAGGTGATGAATCCACAAAACCAGCAGTTTCAAGGCGCTATGCCGCAGTATCCCCCTGCCGGACCGCAGTATCCTGCTGCCCAGTATCCCCCCGCCGGCACTCCGCCTCCGCTACCGCCACCTCCTCCTCCGCAACCCATGTTCCACATTACCGTGAACGGAATGCAGCAGGGCCCCTTTGGCCCCATGCAATTGCAACAGATGGCACAGCAGGGATCCTTTATGCCCGACACCTTGGTTTGGACGGCAGGAATGACCGCCTGGGCAGCCGCCAACACCATACCTGCGCTGGCCCCCTGTTTTGGCGCCTTGCCTCCTCCTCCTCCCATGAATGTATAAACCATTTAGTAATCACTCAGTAACTATATGGATAATTACCCACAACCCCTTACTGATGCATTGCAAACCAAATGCGGCGCCTGTGGCGGTATGATGCATTATTCGCCGGAGGCCCAAAACCTCAAATGTATCTATTGCGGTATTATTACCGAATTGGATAAAACCGCTGCTGAAATCGTCGAAAACGATTTTAACTATTGGAAAGAGCGCGCAGACGAAAAGAGCGACGCAGACGTGGTAGAAACAACCCAGATCAAATGCCGTCAATGCGGTGCCACCACCACCTTGCCTCCCAACATATCGGGCGCCAAGTGCGCCTTTTGCGGAACACCCCTGATTATGAACGAGGCAACGGTCAAACGTTTTTGGCAGCCCAATTATCTGTTGCCCTTTAAAATATCCTCCAAGCAGGGGGGCAAGAACTTTGGAAGTTGGCTATCCGGTAAGTGGTTAGCCCCCTCCAAGTTAAAAAAGAGCGCCTTTTCCCACGATTCGTTCAAAGGGGTATACCTTCCTTTTTGGACGTACGACGCCAATACCGAAACCGATTATATAGGCGAGCGAGGGATGGATCGTAGAGAAACGTATACCAACAAAGAGGGAAAAACGATGCAACGCACCGTAACAGACTGGTATCATGCAAGCGGCAGAGTCATGGTCGATTTTGACGACGTATTGGTGCCCGCTACTCAAACCTTGCCCTCTTCGCTCTCCAACGCCTTAACCAAATGGGATTTGGAAAACTGTATTGCTTTTCGAAAAGAGTTTTTGGCCGGTTTTATTACCGAACTCTACCAGCGCGACTTCAGGGTTTCCCTTCAAGAGGCCCAAAAAAAGATGGAAAAGGTAATAGAGGGTGCCGTACGCCAAGATATAGGAGGAGACAAACAACGGATTAAATCCAAAAACGTACAGTATAATGATTTAAAATTCAAGCATCTATTATTGCCTGTATGGATAAGCGCCTTTACATTCAACAACAAGTTGTATCAATTTGTGGTCAACGGACGCACCGGACAGGTTGTTGGGCAATATCCCAGGAGCATGCTCAAGATTGTGATGATTGTGCTGGGCGTTGCGGCTGTTATTGCGCTTTTGTATTGGTTGTTATAAATAAATTACTCACTATTAATATTTTTAAAAAATGAAAAAAACGTACTTGTTAGCATTATGCTTTATGCTTCTGGTTCCTGCCTTTGCACAGGACAAAGTGACGGTAGCCATCTCCTCATTCAGCGGCATGATCGATGGTCGCCGTCAATATTCGCAAAACTCGCAAAACACCCCCGAGGTAATTCGTTCCGTACAGGACGATATCGAAAAATCTTTTGTTAAGGCCAAACGGTTTGCGGTGGTAGACCGGAGTAAAATGGATGTGTGGTATAACGAGAAGGCGCGGCAACAAACCTCCGATTTTGATTACAGCGACCGCGATTTGGTCGAACAGGGTAAAAATTTTGGAGCCGACTATATGATTACCGGAAACGTGGTGGTCACGACCTCCGAACATCTTGGGCAGGTGGGCGCCAACGCTGCCCAAAGAAGTGTTTCCCGCAACAGCGTGGTGGGGACTGCGGCCAATTTATCTAAAAGCGTAAATCTTCCCGAAACCATTGAGGCTACCCTCAAAATCATTAAGGTAGAAACTGGCGAGATTGTTCTATCGGAAACGATCAAAGGAACGAGGGGGCAATTAGACAAGAAGATAGACGACTTTATTGATAAAGGCTTTCCTATGTCTGTACCGATTGTCGAGCTGACCGGTAGCGACCTGCTGCTTGTTCCCGGGGCTGATTCAGGAGTAAAAAAAGGGGATGTCTTTACGATTTACCGCCTTGTTACGGTAGAAGTGCAGGGAAGAGTCATGACGCGCCAAACTGAATTGGGATCGGCCACCGTAACGGTGTTGGAAGGAGATTTTTGCACCGCCCGTGTTCAAAAAGGGGTCAATGAGATCCGTCAGGCTATGGAGCAGGGTAATACGTTATCGGCCATCAAAAAATAACTTATTGTTGTTGCAGGTATTGCTAAAAAATATCCTTAAAATCAATTTTATAGCCGTCAAAAATATGCACCGGAACAATTCCCATTTCGTATCTTGTTCCCCGGTCATAAGTTCCGTCAGGCTGTAACAAAAAGACTTCTATTCCCGCTTCTCGAGGATAAACCACCCAATACTCAACTACTCCGGAGGCTTGGTAAAGGTTGAATTTCTCATTCAGATCGTATTTGGCGCTGGAAAACGATTGCACTTCTACAATCATGTCGGGAGCGCCAAGGCAACCTTTATCATCTATTTTAGAGAGGTCGCAGATAACCGAAATGTCAGGACGGACTACGTTATAAATTTGATCGTCTGCCTTTTCGCCATTTTGAGGCAAGCGAACATCAATGTCGGGATATACCTTGCAAGCTCTTTTGTTCTTTTTAATGAACCTTTTCAATTCATAACACAACGAAAGGCTTACTTCCTGATGTATGGGCCTTGCCGATGGAGACATCATGTTGATAAATCCGTCGATAAGTTCGCACACCTTATCGTCTGCCCATGTCAGGTAGTCGGCGTAGGTATAACGTTTTTTCAAGTCTAATAATAATTCCATAAGTAATCTTATTATAAATTTCACAAAAATAGATAAAAAATCGGAATTGACCGGCTGCTCCGGAAAAACAGCCCCCAACATACTCAGAAAAAATGAGTATAAATACTCATTGACATACATCCAACGATACCCTACCTTTGCGCTTTGTTAAAGTTATATTGGGTATGATTCCTTTAGTGATTATTCTTGGCCTCCTGCTGATGGCAGTTATTGCGATTATTTCTGTCTATAATAAATTAGTAACTGCCAAAAACCGCATGCAGGAGGCGTGGAGCGGCATAGATGTCTTTCTCAAAAAGAGGCACGATTTGGTTCCCAATTTGGTGGCTGTTGTTAAAGGGTATGCCGCCCATGAAAAAGAGACTTTTGAAGCGGTTATCCGGTGTCGATCCCAAGCTATGTACGCTCGGGAGCAGGAGGAGCAGATAAGATCGGAAACAGATCTGAGTAAATCCCTTGGACAACTCATGGTTGTGGTAGAAAAATATCCCGACTTAAAGGCTAACCAAAATTTTTTGGAACTGCAGATGCAATTGTCTGCTATTGAAGAGGAGTTGTCGCTCGCACGCCGCTACTACAACGGCACGGTTCGCGAAAACAACATCCGCATCGAAAGTTTCCCCTCGAACATAATTGCCGGTATGTTCGGGTTTAAAAAGGGAAAATTCTTTGAAATAGACAAATCCGAAACAAACATAAATTTTTACAACCAATGAAAAAAGTATTTCTAAGTATGATTTTAATGCTGTCTCTTACGGCAGCGGTTGAGGCGCAAACCATACGCAACGCCTCCAATGCACAGGTCGGAACGATTGAGCGCGACGGTACGATCCGTAACAGATCCAATTCCGGCATTGGCAAGATTGAGAGCGACGGCACCATTCGAAACGGTTCCAATTCGATGATCGGCAAGATTGAAAACGACGGCACGATCCGCGACCGCTCCAATTCTCAAATCGGCAAGGTGGAGTCTGACGGTACGGTACGCGACCGCTCCAATTCTCAAATCGGCAAGGTGGAGTCAGACGGTACGGTGCGCGACGCCTCCAATTCCAAAATGGGCAGCGCTTCGGGGGTAAAAAAGGAGTGGGCGGCCGTCTTTTTCTTCTTTGATTTTTAAGGTACTCATAAGTTCGCTGTATGTATTACAAATCATTATTTTTTAATTTATTGATGTGCATAACCTTAGGTCAGGCCACGGCGCAGGATCTTTATGTGAGCGCGTCAACAGGCAACAACCGCAACGACGGTTCCAAAACGACTCCTTTTAAGAACCTGCAAAAAGCCATTGATGTTGCCTCAGACGGCGCAACTATTTACGTTGCCGAAGGCAATTATTACGGCCTGCTCGACAAGGGAAACATAGACATTACCAAGCCTGTCAAAATCATGGGAGGCTATTCATCCGATTTCAGCGCCAGAGACGTGCTCAAATACCTGACGATGATACAACCCACGCCCGCTTCAAACGGTACGGCATCGGGGCAGGGCACCGTAAACATATCGACCAAGACACCCGGTTCGGTAGTTGTGATTGACGGGCTTATTTTTGATCGTGGCAACTCTATATCGTATAATGCCAGAGGAGAGGGTAAGCCCGATGGAGTAGAAAGTCCCATGATGAATGAGATTGGTGCCGCAGGCATAGGAGGCCCCGACCTCGCTACGCCCAATGTGCTGACCAAGCAGACCTCCACACTCTACCTTAACAATCCGATGTGCGACTTGGTGATTCGCAACTGCGCCTTTATCAACGCTCCC
This sequence comes from Bacteroidota bacterium, assembly GCA_009778375.1. GTDB lineage: Bacteria > Bacteroidota > Bacteroidia > Bacteroidales > UBA932 > WRBG01. The sequence continues at coordinate 2,720 of WRJW01000207.1, read as the reverse complement.
TATTACGGGATTATTGGCGGGTGGGGCGGCAAGAAGGCCGAAATCACCAACAACATCTTTATCGGCTGCCGCTTTGCTTCGGTAGAAATTAGAGGCACTATGGCCAATGCCCCCGGCGATGTTTTCTTCTCCTACAATACGGTGCTCTTTACCTGGTCGCGACTCAAAGATTACGGCGACATGGGATACGGCTACCGTTATATGCCCGGCGCCAACCATTACGTTACCCATAATATAATTGGATTGAGCATCTTTTCGGGCCTCGACCGTGGTCATAGCGACAGCAATAAGGCTATTGAAGCCAAGCGCGTCACTACCGCCCAAAACAACCTCTTTTTCCTTAACAAACAGGGAGACCTTGCCTTGCCCGGAGGGGGAATGTTTTTGATGGTATGGGTAGATCAGTTTGAAGACGTAGATCAGTTGGCCAAGGCAGACGGCAATAAAAGCCTCACCGATCCGACCGTTTTTAAAGGGATCATAAACGAGCCCTATTTGAACGGATTTCTTGCCGCTTCCTACAAAGAGACGACAAACGTAGACCGCAATTCGCCGGCCAACCAGTTCAGATCGGCCTTGGGCATGAACATACAGGGCACTATGAAGTCCTCTTCCACCATGTTTGCCAACCGCTATCCATGGAGAGAGGCCCTTAAATTTTTTGGAGCCATAAACGGATATGGAGCCCAAAAGCCATAGACAACTCATACATCACTAACATGAAACAGACCATTTGTTTAACGGTAACAGCCGCCTTGATGATCCTGGCGGCGTCGTGCGGACAGAACGCACAAAAGAAAGAAGCATCTTCAGATGCTCAATTTGCAGAACTCATGGAAAAAATCTATTACGCTCTGCCCTCGTCGGCAATGAACGAATGGTTAAAAACATCGGAACAACGTAAAGCGGCAAAGAGCGAAGATATGAATGCGTTTCCCGAATATTTCCATTACATAAATTTTCACGCCGACTGCAACTATATGCGCTTTGGGGTTGACTATGGAGAAGCATACTCCCACGACGGGTGGGAAATGGCAGGCTACCTGACCGATGATCAACAAAATATGGTGTTGATTATTACTGCCGACAGCGGCATGGACGAGGTTACCGGAACACTGTTTGACATTACCCTTAACTACAACGTAAAAACCAAAAAATTCACCGAAATAGAACGTCCGATCGAACCGTTCACTACCGACGAACTGTTTAGCGGCATCCGTTTCAAAGACGCAGCCATGCAAAATCAGGCCAAAACATTTTTCGAAAACGACCCTGGCGTGTTTTATATTTTTGACAAAGACGGATTCTTTGTAGAACCTAATCTTAATGATTTTTGGTATGGCGAAGGCGGAGACGTTTGGGAATATTATAATGAAACTGATTATCAAACTATTTATCCGCCCGACTGCAAAGTTTATTGTACGTGGAACGGCAGCCGGTTTGAAAAAGGCGAAAGAGTTTACCGCTAACCGAGCGAATAAAAACCTCATTTTTAACCAATCCTGGCAGCAGAAATAATTAATAATTAAAGAATTTGAAAACCTCAACAAAATGGTAAAGAACATACTTTTAATAGCGGCAGTGGTGATCGTGGCGCAAACAGGATGCCAAAACGTCAACGAAACCCAAATAGAGCATCAATACTGGGTTTGTACGCAAGATCATAACGGCGGCGGGGAGATTGCCCTTGCGCGTATGGGCAACGTATTTCGCGGCGAATTCATTGACCGCGACTTTCAGGATCGCTTTAGCATACCCATTATGGGAACGATTGACAAAGAAGGGAATGTCAATGGCGTAAGCGGCGTGATAAACGGTCAGATCGGCAAGTTGAGCGGACGCATTATGGGCAATACGTTTGAGGCAGTTTGGTTGTCCACCATGTACGGGGTGATGAATATGGAAATGAAGCTAACGCCCATAACGCCTGAAATGGAGATAGAGATCAACAAACACCCCGACTCTTTTTACAACACGCTATATCCCGAATGTGCGTACATAGACATGCGTTCGAGAGAAAGTGTACCCCGCGCCATTCCGTTTTTATCGGCAACAGACATATTTGCAGGTGATTACGGATATTCTACCGGCGAATGGGAAACCCGCCGTATCCAAATCAGGGCGGGCGAAAAGCAAGATTTAGTTGATTTTACTCTTTTTGTTGAAGAAGACAACGGAATAGAAGCAGCCAAAGCGGAAATTAGGGGCACAGCTCAACTCAAGGAGAACCGTTTCCGATACAGGGAAAAAGATCATGAATTTGAAGTCTCTATGTATAATGGCTTTGTCGTGGTTCATTCTTTGACAAGTTCTTCTCCAAATCTTGGTGGCGTCTATCCTGCGCAAATGGAGGTGAGTTATTATGAATATACTGATTATGAGTTGAATAATCCATTCGAGGCAGCAGGAAGGTGGGTAAGAACGGATGATGATCCGGATGTCTCCTCTGCAGAGATTGTGATCACCGATGTAACTCCGGAAGGCTTTCTCTTCTCCTTTTCCGGATCGTTCGTCAATCCCTACGGCGCATACCATTTTGGAGAATTGGAGGAGCAAACAGCCTCCTTTTCGAGTGCTGATACCGCATTGTTTGTCTACAACGATGGCGACGAACCCGCAACGGTGCTCTTTGTTTTTAAAGAAGGAAAACTCATTGTTTCCGTCGCAGATAACTGCTACCTGCCTGACTTTGGAGCGGGGGTGCGTATGGAGGGGGAGTA
>WRJW01000206.1 GCA_009778375.1 Bacteroidota bacterium | reverse complement strand
CAAAATACAGGGTTTGTAACAGAATTATGAACAAAAAAATAGTAAAAACTAAAAAAGAAAGGGTGTTCTGATGGAGTTGAAAAATGGTGTTAATACAAAAAAAATATTAAATTTTACGATTTTAATCTAAAAATATAATAAATAAATTTGTTCGTAATCCAAAAAATTTTATAGATTTGCAGAAAATAGTTTTATGGTGCAAAGAGAACTTCAAACGGTGATTGAGCAGCAATTTTTCAAGGGGAAGGCCATTATGGTGAACGGCCCCCGACAATCTGGCAAGACAACTTTGCTCAACCAAATTGCTTCCGCTGCTACAGTGCCTGTACAAATACTTAATTGCAATGAACCGGAGGTGCGCGCACTTTTGACGGATGCAAATATTCAAAAATTGCGTAGCTTGATTGGAGCGCACAAATTAGTGTTGATAGACGAAGCCCAAGGAGTAAAGAACATAGGTCAGGCTTTAAAACTTATTGTAGATACATGGCCTGATATTCAATTACTTGTTGCGGGATCTTCGTCAATGGATATTGTCGGTAAGGTTAGCGAACCCCTTACCGGACGTGTTTTTGCCTATCATCTGTATCCTTTGTCGTTAAAAGAATTAGCCGTTACCTTTAACAGGTTGTCCGAACAGCAGTCTCTTGAAAAACGTTTGATTTTTGGTAGTTATCCGCGTGTAATTCAGTTGTTTGGCCAGGAAAAATCATGTCTGTTAAGCCTTTCAGGAAGCCATCTGTACAACGACGTGCTGGCGTGTATGGATATACGCAAACCTCAGCAGTTAGAAGCATTACTAATAAGCCTGGCGTTGCAAATTGGGAGCGAGGTTTCGTATCATCAATTGGCCCAAACCATAAAAGCTGACTGTAAAACGGTGGAGCGTTACATTTGGTTGCTCGAACAGTGTTTTGTCATTTTTAAGATAGGAACTTTTAGCCTCCATCGGGGAAACGAGGTTAAAAAAGTTAAAAAGATCTATTTTTACGACAATGGTATTCGCAATGCCATCCTGCAAAACTTTGCTCCGTTGAATTTACGACAGGACGCCGGTGCTTTATGGGAAAACTACTTTGTGAGCGAACGACTAAAGGCAAACCATTACAGGAGGCGCTTTGCCAATACCTTTTTTTGGCGGACTTTTCAGCGTCAAAAGATTGACCTTATTGAAGAAACAGACGGAATTTTAGCAGCATACGCTATCAGATGGAATCAATCAGGCAGACCCAAACTTCCTTTGGCTTTTACTGCGGTCTACCCCGATCATCACTTTCATGCAGTAGATCGAACAAATTATATGGACTTCCTCTTATAGAAGAGCGGGGAATTACTGTTCTAATAGCCGCTCTTTTGCTCCGGGAACTTGCTGGAGGATATGACCGATGGTTGGGCAGGTGGTTAACTCCGGGCAGTCGCCGCAGGTATTAAAGTTTTTTGTTTGGGCGCATGTGCGAATTTCACATTCGGAGCAATGGCCAATTTTGGCACCGTCAATACGACAACCGGTGCAGTTAATGGAGTCGGCCGAAATCTCCGCGTGGAACATTTCGCTCCATTTTTTAGCAATTTCTTCCCGTAAAGTGTTGTTGTTACTCGCAGTAGCGATGTATGCATCGCAATGTTCGCAGTCAATGCCGCAATAGGCAGTCAATGGGTTCATGGGTGTTTTTTTAGTAAGTATGGGCAAATGTACCCTTTTTTTTCAAACAATAGCTATCTTTGTCCTAAACAATACTAAATACCATGAAACGTACTTTTTTATGTATGCTTGCGGTAGGGGTACTCCTGCAGGCAGCGGCTCAGGTTCGGGGAAAGATTGATATCCCCAATCTTCCGGGTTATGTTACCCTGAAATGTGATTTTCATATCCATACAGTTTTTTCGGACGGGAACGTTTGGCCTGCGGTGCGGATTGCCGAAGCCTATCGAGAAGGATTGGATGCCGTATCGATTACCGATCATATTGAATACAGGCCTCATGCCGGAGATATAAAGGCTTCTCACAATCGTTCGTTTGAATTGGCAGAGCCTGTAGCAAAAGCGGCGGGTATTTTGTTGATTAAAGGTAGCGAAATTACCCGCGCCATGCCTCCCGGACACCATAATGCCCTCTTTTTGACCGATTCCGATGAGTTAGATCAACCGGATTATATGGATGCTTTTCGTGCAGCCCAAAAACAGGATGCTTTTATTTTTTGGAACCATCCCGGCTGGGATGCGCAGCAACCGGACACTACGCTTTGGTTTCCCGAACACACCAGACTGTTGGAACAAGGGATGATGATGGGGATAGAAGTGGTCAATGGGGAGGAGTATTTTCCGGAGGCTCATCAATGGTGCTTAGACAAGAAGTTGACTATGTTGGGAAATTCGGATGTACATGATCCCATTCAGGCACAATATAACTTTGACAAAGGCGCGCATCGTACCATGACTTTGGTTTTTGCGCGGGATGTGAGTACACAGGGGGTTAAGGAAGCCTTACGCGAGAGACGTACCGCAGTTTATTGCGGCGAACGGCTAATCGGCGAAGAACGCTATCTCAAAGCATTATTTGAGCAGGCGTTGGATATTAAAATCGTAAAGGTAAATAATGCTTCTGTGCGCGTTACCTTTACCAACAATTCGGATTTTGTGTTTCATCTAAAAAAGACGGCACACGATACCCGATTGGTTTATTTTAGAGAATATACTATACAACCTAAAGGAGAGCAAACGGTTACGGTAAGGTTGCAAGAAGGCATACAGGGCGGCGACATGAACTTCAGCATAGAAAATCTGTTAGTACAACCTAATAGAGGAATGGACTATACCATAAAGATTTAAGAAAGGTAAAGGAGCATGCGCAGAATAAAAGTATAACCGACCGTAAGATGATCCCCAAGATAACTGGTGAATGAAACATTTCCGCCGACCTTGCGCAACTTTGTTACAAGCGCTTGTGCACACTCGTAAGGTACATAAGTATCTGTATAACAATGATATATATGAATAGGCGCTTTAGGCTTCCATCCTTCTGATACAGAGTTGAGCACAAGGCATGGGTGGAGTTTTTTCATCTCCTCGTTTTGCTGGTCAAAAGGTTTGAAGAAGTCGGGATGCATATAACCATGGATATCCTCGCCAAGTTTTTCAATTTTATCGGTACTGTATACTCCGTTAAACCAACTGTCGCTGTTTAAGGGCGGATCAGCCACAAAGATTTGAGAAAAGTCTAAGTGAAGATTATAATAATAATCAAAAGCAAAAATAGTATGCGGGATGGCAGAAAAGTTTGAGTATCCGGTTTTGGCAAAGGCCTCAAAGGCTGCCGGCAGATCAAAAGCCCCGCCTCCTGCAAATACTTCTTTGATTTTTACACTATTAGAGTGATACGTTTCATAGTATTTTTGGACGGCTAAGGCGGCGGATCCCCCCAGCGAATAGCCGCCAATAATCGTTTCTGAAGGGAGTTGGTACTGGAATTGATCCCATAAATACTGAGCAGCAGCCCGACGCATATCGTAGGTAACCCTGCCGGTATTCTCTCTCATAAGAAAGGGGGGTCTTGTTCCTCTGCTCACCCCAAAGCCGAGGAGGTCAGGAATAATAACGGTATAACCTTGAAAGATCGGCAGGCCTTCAACAGCCAAAAAATCCTCGCTGGGTCCGTTTGTTTCCAAATGGGCCATGGGCATCACCTCAATAACCCCCTTGCTTTGCCTGTTTAGGGGGTGATACACTAAGCCGGAGGCCTGAATAGGATTGCCAAATGGATCTATCGTTGTATATTCGATGGCAGCCATACAAAAGGTTATGCTTTTATCCAGAAAGAAAAACAGATAGTCGTAATCAGAAAGAGTCATATCGTTGAGTTCAAGTTTTGAGAACGAAGAAAAATCGGCAACCTCATATTTGAACACCTTGTAAGGGATGGGCTCCATCTGATCCATAGTCGTACAGCAGACAAGGAGCGTGCACAAAAGCGGTAAAGAAAAAATATGTTTCATAATATTAGAAAAAATGGAAAATATTCCTGACAAACCAGAGATAGCCAACGGTAAGATGATCTCCCGGGTAACTGATAAAAGAGATATTGGCTCCGGCTCTGCGAAAATTCTTTACTGCCAACTCTGCACACTCAATAGGGACGTATGTATCTGTTTTTGCATGAGTCATATAAATGGGAGCTTTAGGGCACCACCCTTCTGTCAGGGAATTCTCTTTAAGGTAGGGAATGAGACTCTGTAATGCCTCATTTTGCTCTTCCACAGGTTTAAAAAAGTCCGGATGTAAATAAGCGTGTAAATCGGTACCCAGCATCTGCAGAATCTCGGACCAAAAGTATTTGCCGCTGTACCATTCTTGGTAATTCTGTAATAAATCTCCGGTAAAAATGAGTCCAAGATCCAAATCGCTCCCGCGGCAATCAAAATAATAGTGTTTAAAACCAAGAATGATGTTTGGGATGGCAGGGTAATTAGAATAACCGGTTTTGGCAAAAACCTCAAAAGCAGTTTGCAGATCATAAGCGCCGCTACTGGCGTACACCTCCTTTACTTTAATGGTATTGGAGTGATATGTTTCATAATATTTTTGGGTAGCCAAAGCGGCTGATCCTCCCAAAGAATAGCCCATAATGATGGTTTCGTTTGGCATGGCATACCGAAACTCATCCCAAAGATATTGGGCGGCAGCGCAGCGCATATCGTAGGCCACCCTGCCCGTATTTTCGGCTATCATAAAAGGAATGGGACGATCCTTGCTTATTCCGGATCCAATCAAATCGGACATAATAACGGTATAACCCATTAAGATCAAAATCCCTTCTTCTGCCAACAACCTGTCTGTCCCCCCCCCTTCGCTGTCCATGTGCGCCGTAGGCAGGAAGTCAATGACCCCTCGGCTTTTTCTATTGATGGGGTGAAAAATCAATCCGGAAACCTCGACAGGCTCTCCGTTGGGATCTACCGTGTGGTACGAAATGGCGGCGACGCTAAAAACAAGTTGTTTGTCTAAGAAAGGAAGAAAATCTTTATAGGTTCCCAATATGGGGTGAAACTCGTCTAATTCCGAATAACTAATTGTTTTGCATTGTATTACCGAATAATCAATGCGCTCCACCTGATCCATAGCCGTACAGCAGGCGAAAATTGTGCTGAGGAGTAAAAAATAAAAAATGTTTTTCATGGTAGTATAAAGTGGAGGAAACTCCGTAAAATCCACAAATAACCTACGGTAAAATGGTCTCCCGGATAAATGGTAAAGGAAATATTAGCGCCTGCTTTGCGGAGTTCTTTTACCGCAGCCTCGGCACATTCGACAGGAACACAAGAATCTGTTTTTGAATGGGTCATGTAGATGGGGGCCTTTGGGCGCCATCCTTCTATCAGAGAGTTTTCTTTCAAATAAGGACGAATGCTTTGCAGGGTTTCATTTTGCGCTTCAAAAGGTTTAAAAAAATCTTCGTGCATATAAGTATGAATATCGGTGCCAAGCATTCTAAGAACCGATCCCTCCGTATATTTTCCGCTAAACCACTCCTGATAGTTGTTGAGTAGTGCGCCTTTAAATACCTTGGTTAGATCAAACTCGCGGTCAAAACAGTCAAAATAGTAGTGTTTGATGGTGAGAAAGGTGCTGGGAATAGCCGGAAATGCCGAATATCCGGTGTTGGCAAAAGCATCAAAAGCAACGATTAGATCATAAGGACCGGCGCTGGCATATACTTCTTTTACTTTGATGGTATTGGCATGACGGGTTTCGTAATATTTTTGGATGGCTAAGGCCGCGTATCCTCCTAAGGAGTACCCCATGATGATGGTTTCGGAAGGCAGGAGATACCTAAACTCATCCCAAAGATACCGGGCGGCGGCACGACGCATATCGTAGGCCACCCTGCCTGTATTTTCGGCCATAAACATAGGAATGGAGCGGTCATTACTAATACCCGTACCTATGAAATCGGGTACAATAACCGTATATCCCGTCATCATGAGGATGCCTTGAACGGCATACAGTTCGTCGGAGATGCCCCCATCGTTAATCATATGGGCGGTGGGCAAGACTTCTATAACCCCTCGGCTCTTTCTGTTTACAGGATGGAATACCCATCCGGAAACTTCAACAGCTACGCCGTTTGGATCTACCGAAGGATAAGAGATGGCGGTAATTCTACAAACTAATCCCTTATCGAAAAAGGGGATAAAATCCTTGTAATCTTCCATTAATGGGTGAAACTTTCCCAAGTCGGTATACCCTGCGGTTTCGAATTTAATTACCGAGTAATCAATTTGCTCCATCTGATCCATCTGAGTGCAGCAGGCAAGGAGAGTACAAAGAAGCAGAAAACAAAAAGGTTGTTTCATGGATGTTTATAAAAAACGAAGGATATTTCTTATGAAAAAGAAGATGGCTACGGACATATGGTCACCAGGGTAAGTACGCAAAGAGATATTGGCACCGACTTCACGCAGTTTCTTGACGGCGGCTTCTGCACACTCTACGGGAGCAAGGTTGTCTTCACGAGCGTGCGTCAGGTAGATGGGCGCCTTAGGGATCCAGCCTTGGGTGACAGAATTTTCTTTAAGAAAAGGTTGCAGTTTTTTAAATTCATCGTTTTGTTGGTCAGAGGGCTTAAAAAAATCGGGATGCATATAGGCGTGCAAATCAGTGCCGATCATCCTTCTGATTTCGCCACTCCGGTAAGCGCCGCTAAACCATTCTTCGCAGTTTGTCAGCAGATCTCCGATAAATATCTGTCCAAGATCTAATTCCCGACCAATGAGATCAAAATAGTAGTGTTTAAAAGCAAGAATGGTCTTGGGAATAGCGGGATAAGTTGCGATACCGGTCTGGGCAAAAACGTCAAAAGCTGTCGGCAGGTCATAAACCCCGCCTCCGGCAAAAACTTTTGTAACTTTTACCGTATTGGAATGATAGGTTTCGTAGTATTTTTGGGTAGCCAAAGCAGCGGACCCCCCTAAGGAATATCCCATAATAATGGTTTCGGAAGGAAAGGGATACCTGAACTCATCCCAAAGGTACTGGGCGGCTGCCCGACGCATATCGTAAGCCACTCTGCCCGTATTCTCGGCCATCAAAAAGGGCATATATTTCTCTTTGCTTATGCCGGATCCAATCAAATCAGGCATAATGACGGTATAACCCATCAGGATCAGGACGGCTTCTTCTGCATACATCTCATCGGTACCTCCCCCTTCGCTATCCATGTGTGCCGAAGGCAAAAAATCAATAACTCCTCGGCTCTTTTTATTGATGGGGTGGAACACTAAACCGGAAGCCTCTACCGGCGCTCCGCTTGGATCAACGGTGGGGTAAGAAATAGCGGCAACCTTAAATATCAACTCTTTATCAAAGAAAACGAAGAGGTCTTTATAGTCGGCCAATAAAGGGTGAAACCTGTCGAATTCGGCATAACCGGCAATTTCGTATTTAATTACTGAATAATCACTGCGTTCCATCTGATCCATCTGGGTGCAGCAGGCAAGAGAAAAGCTAAGGAGCAGAAAATAAAAAGTTTGTCGCATAACAGATTAATTAATCAAAGAAGATTTGTATAGAAATTTCTTGCAAAAGTAGGATTATTTTAGAACTATGTGTAAATTTGCGTCGGTATTTTTACTGCGGGAATCCGAAAACGGTTTAGAGTAGGAACAATTAAAAACTTTTAACATTATGATGTGGTGGGACTTTCTTATCTACGCATTTGCAGGAATAGGGGTTTTGGGCATTTTGCCGGAATTGTTCTATTACCTGATCGCCTGGATATTTTCTAAGGTTTCTTTTTAACAATTAACACATTTATTTATGCAATACCTTCTTTGGATTTTAGCTGCCCTTGGCTTAGGTGGTACGCTTTACTACCTCATTTCTTACCTAATAAGTTTATTTTAGCTCATTGAGCGTATATGCGGGTTTCCGTTCCTTAAAGTGTACAAGGTAATTAAACCCACATTGTTTGAGTTTGGCGGCGTACAAAATAAAATCGCAGCCAAGTTGTTCCGTGGTGTGTGCATCTGATCCCAGCGCAACCATTTCGCCCCCCATTTCCCTAAAGCGTTTATACACATCGGGATCAAATTGAGGAGGGGGTTGGCCGTTGGCAGATAGAAAAGATCGGGTATTTAACTCCAGGGCTTTTCCCTTTTCGATGGCTATTTTAAAGAGCGTATCAAACTGATCTGCAAAAGAACGATAGGTCAATGTTTTTTCTTTATAGGGGCTATAGCGCGATATATAGTCGTAATGTCCCAGCACATCAAAATCGTCAAACCGGCTGAGGCAATCCGCATAATATTCCAAATATTCGCGGTAGGCTTCTTTCTGGCTCTTATTTATATAAAAATCACCGCAATAAGGATCTATGCAATTGATTAAATGAATGGATCCGATCACAATATCAAAACGGTAGGCCCCAATGGTTTTTTTGATTTCTTCGATACAATGTGCTTGGAGGCCGACTTCGATACCTCGGTATATGCGAATTTGTTCTCCGTATTGTTGGATACTTTTATGAATAGTGGCTTGTTGGGCGTTAATATCCAAATAGTCCCCAATGGTTCCCTTTGGAACGCCAATATCTAAATGATCGGTAAAGGAAATACCGGCTAATCCGGCTTTGACGGCTGCCTCAATGGCTTGAGGAATAGAAACAATACTGTCTCGTGAAAAGGTGCTGTGGGTGTGGGTGTCGGTAAACTTCATAAAAGGAAGTGAATCATCGAACGGATATAGTAAAGATAACCAACTGTGTAATGGTCTCCGGGGTAACCGGCACAACTGACATGACCTCCAGCTTTTCGGAGTTTTTGGGCTGCGACTTCTGCACAGACCGCAGGGACAATAATGTCGGCGTGCGCATAAGAAAGATGAATAGGAGCTTTAGGGCGCCATCCCTCGGTTAGGGAATTTTCTTGGAGAAAAGGATAGAGTTTTTCTATTTCACTGTTTTGTTGGCCAAAAGGTTCAAAAAAATCGGGATGCAAATAACCGTGGAGATCAGTGCCTATGATTTCTTTTAATTCCTCAGCGGTATAATCGCCTGAAAGCCAAATTTTATAGTGATCGTCCGCTAACAAACTGCCTGTAAAGACTTGGGAATAATCCAAGTTAAGCTTGTAATAGTAATCAAAAGCAATGATTGCGAGGGGAATAGCAGGATAACCGGACACTCCGGATTGAGCATAAGCCTCAAAAGCCACCGGCAAATCGTATACGCCTCCACCTGCGAATACTTCTTTTACTTTTACGGTATTGGCATGATGGGTTTCAAAATACTTTTGAGTGGCTAATGCTGCAGATCCCCCCAATGAATAACCCATAATGGTAGTCTCTGCTGGGAGCCGAACCCTAAATTCATCCCAAATATATTGAGTGGCAGCACGGTGCATATCGTAGCTTACCCTGCCGGTATTTTCTGCCATCAGAAAAGACTTCATGCATTCTTTACTTGATCCGGAGCCAAGGAGGTCAGGGATGATAATGGTATAACCAAGCAGGGCCAGCATACCCTCCGTAATAAACAACTGCTCGCTGGATCCTGCTTCTCTGTTCAGGTGCGCCATGGGCAGGAAATCGATCACTCCCTTACTCTTTCTATTGAGGGGATGATATACCAATCCGGAGGCCCAAACCTCCTCGCCGTTGGGATCAACGGTTGGATAGGCAATAGCGGCCACACTAAAAGTCAATTTGTTATCCAAAACAATATTAAAAAGCCCGGCAAAGTTTTCCATCATGGGGTCAAATTTGTTAAGATCATAAAAATCTGCCATTTCGGAATCAAGGACGACGTATTCCAAGGCGTCCATCCGATCCATTGGGGTACAATGGAAAAGCGCTATACATAAAGCGAAAAAAAACAGGATGCGTTTCATAGCTTTACAATATCTTGACTATTTTCCATTCTTGTTTTTCGCAGGCCATGCTGAGCTTGCCGGGAATGCCGTTGGGAACTTCGGGCGTGAAAACGGTATATGCAACAAAGGCGCTGTCTTTTGACGGATTCAGGGTTAGCGAGTCTACGGCGCACCGGTAAGCCAAAAGATCCTTTTTCAGTAGCTCCTGCATCTGCTGGTTCATGGCGTAGACTCTTTGGGCGTTCTGTTCCAAGTCGGCTTTTAACTCCGACTCCGGAGTGCAGAGGGGCAGTACTTCGTCAAAATCAAGATGCAAATAGGCGGTAAGGAAGCTTTGGGCCACATCCTGTGCTTTAGCTTGAATTTCGGCTGTTTTACTCTTTTCGGCGTTTTGACAGCAGGAGAGGAATAAACAGGCGGCAAAACAGGTAAATAAGTGTTTCATAAATTAAAATTTGTATAGTTCTGATTAAATGAGTTTTACTATGGTAATACCGGCACCTCCCCGTTCTACGTGTTCGTCGGCAAATGAGGTTACCCCGCCTACAGTACGGAGGTATTTACGGATCTCTTCGCGTAGCACTCCATTGCCTTTTCCGTGGAGAATGGAAACCTCGCCTACGCCAATTATCAGGGCGTCGTCGATAAAACGGGTAACCGATTCAAGCGCCTCGCCCAAGCGCATGCCGCGCATATCTATGGAGGGTTTAAAGTGAAGCCGGCGCTCGGAGAGGCCAAAATTTTGGGGAGGGCTTGGGGTGGTGTTGGTTTGGTGCAGGGCTTTGTATTCGTTTTGAGAGATCCGCTCCAATCGGTCTAAGGTTAAGGTGGTAACAATCTGCCCCATGCCCACGCTGACTTTGTTTCCGCTCAAACGCACTACCTCTCCCGACAGCGTTCCATCCTTGAGCCTGACTTTGTCGCCTACGGCTAAGGGGCGCTCTGCTTTTGGGGGAGATTGAACGGTAGAGGTTTGGGTTGCCTTATTGCGTTGGGCAGCTTTTTCTGCCCTTCGCTCCTTTCTTTGGCGGATTTGCTCCATTTTTTGGGCAATTTTAAGGTCGGTTTCGGCCTGTGCGGTGTGTTCCAACTCCTCCCTGATGATGTTCATTTGCTCGCGCGCTATTTTGGTTTTTTCTTTATCTGCCTGACTTTCTTTAATTTCCCTTATGGTGTTCTCTATTTGTTTGTTGGCGGCGGCCAATATGCGTCCGGCTTCCTCCTTGGCCTGCGCAATCATGCTTTTGCGCATTCGGCTGATCTCTTCGAGCTCGGCCTGATATTTGTCGGTAATCTTTTCGAGCGTTTTATCGGTCTGTTTGATGCGGGCCAATTTTTCTTCTAAATTACGCCGGTTGCGCACGATCCCCTTGAGGTTTTTTTCTAAATCTACAAAACCGCTTCCGGCCTTCTCTTCGGCCTGTTTGAGCAAAGATTCGGGCAGGCCGATCTTACGGGCTAACTCAAAGGCAAAAGAGTTGCCCGGTATTCCCGTTTCGAGTTTAAAGAGGGGTTGGATATTTTGTACGTCAAAAAGCATGGCTCCGTTGACCACCCCTTTGCTGCTTGCGGCAAAAAATTTGAGGTTGGTATAATGGGTGGTAATAATCCCAAAACAACGACTTTGTTCAAACTGTTCCAGCAGGGCTTCGGCAATAGCGCCTCCCGCCGTGGGTTCGGTGCCGGCTCCAAACTCGTCTACAAGCAGGAGGGCATCGGGATTGGCCTGTTGCAGGGCCTCTTTCATGTTTAACAGGTGGGAACTGTAGGTGCTCAGGTCATTTTCTATGGATTGTTCATCGCCAATGTCGATAAAAATCGACTGAAACATACCCATCTCGGAACTTTCAGAGGCTGGGATAAGGAGGCCGCATTGCAACATATATTGCAAAAGTCCCACCGTTTTAAGACAGACCGATTTACCTCCTGCATTGGGGCCCGAAATGAGCAGGATGTGTTTTTCAGGGGTCAGGGTCAGGCTGAGCGGGACGATCTCTTTATGCTCTTTTTTGAGGGCGGCCTGCAGGAGGGGATGACGCGCTTTTTGGAGGCGGAGCCCCGGCTCGGGCAGCAAAACGGGTCGGCCCGCCTCCATGTGCAGGGCCACAAGCGCTTTGGCGCGGATAAAGTCTATTTCGGCCAAAAAGTCGGCGGCTTCTATCAATTCCGGGGCGTAAGGGCGGAGAAAATCGGAAAAGGAGATGAGTATTTTGATGATTTCGCGCTGTTCGGCAAAATGGAGTTCGCGTACCTGATTGTTGAGTTCTACAACCTCAAAAGGCTCAATAAAAGAGGTTTTGCCCGAAGCCGATTCGTCGTATATAAATCCTTTGATTTTACGTTTGTTGGCCGATGCGACCGGAATCACCATCCTGCCGTCTCTTACCGACACCGACGCTCCTTCTTCTGCCAATCCTTCGTCCTGCACAGAGCGTAAAATCGACGCTATTCGTTTAGACATCAGTTGTTCTTTTTCTCTGATGGAACGGCGAATATCCTGAAGAGCGGGAGAAGCGTTGTCGCGCAGGTCTCCGAATTTATCGAGCAACAGGTCGAGCCGACGGCCCACTTCGGGATAGAGCTGAATAGTATGCGCCAACGATTTGAGGTTGGGATAGGCCCCCTCTTTGGATTTCTCAAAAAAGCGAACAATCCCCCTCAGGGTATTTTGGGCGGTCTGCAATTGTCTTAAAGCCAACAGGTCGACGTAATATATGGGACTTTCCAATTGCTTGAGAAAGGGGAGGGTATCGGTAAAACCGCTGTCGGGAAAACTATTTTCGAGCATGCAAATAATCCGCATCTCATCGCAAAGGAGCAGGCGTTGCTGCAGCGCAGGGTAATCGGTGCTAAACGAGAGGGCGGTGGCTTTTTCCTTAGCCGCCAGCGAAGAACAACGCTCAGCTACGGATGCTTTAATCCGGTCAAATCCAATCTTTTGTTCAAAATTTTGCGGGTAAGTCATGGCTTAAAATGAGGGAGTAAAGATAATAATATCTATCTTCGCAGGCTAAATAAAGTGTATGCTGGTTATCCGATATTGCTTGCTGGTGGTGTTGGCTTATGTGGTAGGCTCGGTTTCCAATGCCGTATGGATTGGGAAGTTGTTTTGGGGGGTAGATGTGCGGGAACACGGCAGTAGAAATGCAGGCGCCAATAATGTGCAGCGGGTATTAGGTTGGAAAACAGCCGTTCCCGTATTTGTGTTGGACATTGCAAAAGGGAGTTTGGCGGTGGCTTTGGTTTTTTTGACTAAGTTTGATCCCGAAACCAATCCCTTTGTGGGTTTTCAAATCGGTTTGGGCTGCGCCGCATTGTTGGGTCATATCCTTCCGCTCTTTGCCCATTTCAGGGGCGGAAAGGGAGTGGCTACTTTGTCGGGTGTGATTTTGGCTATTCACCCCTACGCTGCCCTTATTTGCTTTACCGTTTTCTTAATCTGTTTTTTTATCAGCCGGTATATATCGCTCAGTTCGATTATTGCAGCCACCTGTTTCCCCTGTTTGGTAAACAGTATGTTTGCCTTATGGTTGCAACCGGAAGAGACCTTGACGCTTAAAATTTTCAGTTTGGTGGTGGCGGTAACGATCTGGATTACCCATGCCAAAAATATTGGACGGCTGTACAGGGGCGTCGAAGAAAAATTCGTACTCAAACGCAGTCCAAAGGGTAATTTAGCCTTTCATACCCGACTCAATGGCTAAGCGAAGTTCGGTAATGCTGTTCATTTTTTGAATTTTACCATTTGACACTACAGAAATCTGGCCGGTTTCTTCCGATACCACCAATACCAAAGCATCGGTTTGTTCGCTTATGCCGACTGCGGCTCGGTGGCGCATCCCGTAGTGGGCCGGAATGTTGGGATTATCCGAAATGGGCAGGGTACAACGGGCAGCCATTACCCGTTCTTCTGCAATCAGCAAGGCGCCGTCGTGGAGGGGGGCGTTTTTAAAGAAAATATTTTCGATAATACGGCGACTGAC
>WRJW01000205.1 GCA_009778375.1 Bacteroidota bacterium | reverse complement strand
TATATATATAAGGTATAAGTCATGAATAATAATCAGCAAAATTTTGAGGCCCTCAATCAGTTTGCCATAAACCTGAACCGTTTGGCCGCCGAGGGCAAGTTGGATCCGGTAATAGGCAGAGATGAAGAGATCCGCCGCGTTCTCCAAATCTTGAGTCGGCGCACCAAAAATAATCCCATCTTAGTGGGCGAGCCCGGAGTAGGGAAGACCGCCATTGCCGAAGGGCTTGCCCGGCGTATTGTTGCCGGAGACGTGCCCGAAACGCTAAAGTCTAAACAGGTCTACTCCTTAGATATGGGCGCTCTGATTGCCGGAGCCAAATATAAAGGCGAATTTGAAGAGCGGTTAAAAGGGGTGGTCAAAGAGGTGATCGCTGCCGAGGGGGAGGTGATTCTCTTTATTGACGAAATCCATACTTTGGTGGGGGCAGGAAAAAGCGATGGGGCGATGGATGCCGCCAACATTCTCAAACCAGCTTTGGCTCGTGGCGAATTACGGACGGTAGGTTCTACTACCTTGGACGAGTACCAAAAATATTTTGAACAGGACAAAGCGCTCGAACGCCGTTTTCAAATGGTGATGGTAGACGAACCTACCCCCGAAGAGGCCATCTCTATTTTGCGCGGCCTTAAGGAGCGTTACGAGAACCACCACAAGGTGCGCATTAAAGACGACGCCCTTATTGCTGCGGTTGAATTATCTCACCGATATATTACTTCTCGGTTTTTACCCGACAAGGCTATTGATCTGATGGACGAGGCTGCCTCCAAACTGAGGTTGGAGATGAATTCGGTACCCACGGTTATTGACGAGCTGGATAGAAAGATACGTCAGTTAGAAATAGAGCGCGAAGCTATCAAGCGGGATGGGGATAAAGAGAAGGTAGAAGCCTTGAGCAAAACTATCCTCGAACTGAGCGGCGACCGAGATATTAAGCGGGCCAAATGGTTGGAGGAGAAAAAAAACTTGGAGTCGATGCAGCAAAAGAAACAGGAGATCGAAAATCTGAGGTTTCGGGCAGAGGAGGCAGAGCGTCGGGGCGACTATGGTTTGGTAGCCGAAATTCGCTATGGCAAAATTAGAGAAGCGGAACAGGAGATCGAAAAACTCAACCAACAAAAAGAGTCGCATCACTACACCTTAATTAACGAGGTGGTAGACGACGAAGATATTGCCGAAGTGGTGGCCCGATGGACAGGCATTCCCGTAAAAAAGATGTTGCAGAGCGAACGGGAGAAACTTTTGCATTTGGAAGAGGAGTTGCATAAACGGGTCGTCGGTCAGGACGAAGCGATCACTGCCATGGCAGACGCCATCCGCCGTTCTCGCGCCGGATTGAATGATCCCAAAAAACCGATTGGCTCTTTTCTCTTTTTGGGGAGTACCGGTGTGGGCAAAACAGAATTGGCGCGCGCTTTGGCCGATTACCTTTTTAACGACGAAAATCTTTTGACGCGCATCGACATGAGCGAATATCAGGAGCGCCATACGGTAAGTCGATTAGTAGGCGCACCTCCGGGGTACATAGGTTATGACGAAGGAGGGCAACTGACCGAGGCGGTACGCCGCAAACCCTATTCCGTAGTCTTGCTCGACGAAATTGAAAAAGCCCATCCCGACGTATTCAATATTTTGTTGCAGGTTTTGGACGATGGCCGTTTGACCGATAATAAAGGGCGCACTGCCGATTTCAAAAATACCATTGTGGTAATGACCTCCAATGCGGGTTCTCATATTATTCAGGAACAACCTTGGGAGGTTAGCAAAATGGAAGTATTGGAACTTCTTAAACAAACGATGCGTCCCGAGTTCTTAAACCGGATCGATGAGATCATTATGTTCCATCCCCTAAGCCCTCAAGACTTGAAAGGCATTCTTAAGATCCAATTGTCCCAAATAAAGAAAATGTTGGAGCAAAACGGAATCGAAATGGATATTACCGATTATGCACTCGATTATTTAGCCGATAAAGGATATGAGCCCGCTTACGGAGCCCGACCCTTAAAGCGGGTACTGCAACGGGAGTTGGTAAATGAATTGGCCAAACAAATTCTCTCGGGCCGGCTTCAAGATCAAAAAAGAGTGGTGGTGGATTGTTTGGACGAGGGATTGATCTTTAGAAATTAAATCCTATACATACAGGAACCGTTTGATTTTTTGGGTAGCGGTTTTTTCAAAGGGAATAGGTTGTTCAATGATTTCGGCAATTCGCGAAAATTTATTAACCCGTTCGTTGATATAGGCAATAAGTTCGACTTTTAGTTTTTCTACCCGTTCGGTCATATTTTTGACTGCCTCTTCGCGAAACTGATGCCACGCTTCAATTTGGGGATAGTTAAAATGGACCATGGCAACCATTTTTCCCTTGACCTTGGCCACCAAAGATTCCAATACTAAATCGTGCTCGTTAATCACCGCTTCAATCTCTTCGGGATAGATGTTTTCGCCGCTGGGTCCGATAATCATATTGTCTTTACGTCCCATGATCGAAATATTTCCTTCTTTGTCGATTTTGGCCAAGTCGTTGGTTCTAAACCAGCCTTCCGGAGTAAAGACCGAGGCCGTTAGCTCGGGAGCTTTGTAATAACCCATCATTACATTCTCTCCTTTTACCTGCAATTCTCCAATGCCATACCTGTTTGGTTGAGCGATGCGTGCTTCAAGTTTTTGGAGGGCCGGGCCGGTAGATTGAAATTTTACCTTTCCGGGAATAGCGCCTGCAATCAGGGGGGCCGTTTCGGACAAGCCGTAACCAATGGCGTAGGGAAACCCGGCATCTTTGAGAAAATGTTCTACTACACCATCCAATTTGGATCCTCCTATTCCAAAAAAGCGAAGGTTGCCCCCAAAAGTTTGCACCAATGTTTTTCCTGCAATTTTATGGAGCATCCGACGTATGGGATGAAAAGAGTAAATCAATTGCAGAAAGAAGTTTTTGGTAAAAGTGGGACGGATTTTGTTTTTGTAGATTTTTTCAACAATCAGCGGGACGCTTAACATGATGGATGGTTTTACCGCCTTTAAGGCAGGCATGAGCAGCGTGGGGGTGGGGGCTCCGTCCAAATAACGTACAGATGCGCCGTTGAAAAATGGATAAAGCATACCAATCGTACACTCGTATGCGTGGGAGAGGGGCAATATGGAGAGAAAAACATCCGATGGATAAATGGGGAAAAGGTTATAGATCATATCCAATTGGGCGCATAAGTTAAAATGGCTTAACATTACTCCTTTAGAAGTTCCCGAAGTTCCCGAAGTATAGATAATGGAGGCAAGATCTTCAGGATTAGGATCTAAAGTGGTACAGGCATTTGCCGAATGCATCGACACTACTTCCAAAGTATCCATACACACCACTAAGGGGATTTGTTGCAGGAGGTGGTCGGGAATTTTGTATTGTAGTTTTTTAGAGACAATTAAGGCTTGCGCCTCTGAATGTTCCAAAATATTGGCGATTTCAAAGGCGGTAAAGTCGGGCAGAATGGGAACGGCTACCCGGGAAGAGGTGACGGCCGCAAAATAGGCTACCGGCCAATGGGGCATATTCGCTCCCAAAATAGCGATTTTGCTCCCTTGGTTCAAGCCGGCTTGATCAAAAGTAGTGCTCAGTTTCTTAGTCAGGGCGCCGAATTGGGTATAATTGATGGACTCCCCCTGGGTAAAAGCAAAGAGGGGGCGATCGGAAAATGTATGAATACTATCGTCAAATTTATTCTTGAGGGTGGGGTTATTGGGATACATATTATTTATTTAGTCAAGATCTGTTCCGGTAATAAAGTTTTTGGGATGTTTTCCTACCACGCCTTTGTCTTTGTACCACTGACGTACCACTTTGATATCGGCCTTTTGGTCGTCAGACAAAGGAAATTCTTCGGCTACGCCTACCTCTTTTTTCCCCCAGTCAAAATAACCAAAAAATACGGGTACCCGGGCGGCTTTGGCTATGGTATGAAATCCTCCTTTCCATTTGACTGTGGGCTTGCGGGTGCCTTCGGGGGCTATGGCGATTTGCAGGTGTTCTCGACTATTAAAGGCTTCTACCACCTGCTTAACAAGGGAGACGCCTTTTGTGCGGTCAACAGGAATGGCTCCAAGGCGCAGGAGAAAGCCTTTTACGGGCCAGAAAAAAAACTCCTTTTTCACCAAAATAGAGGCTTTACCTCCAATAGCATTGTAAAAAAGAACGGAAATAATAAAATCCCATACAGAAGTGTGGGGCGCACCCAGAATAATACATTTAGCCGCCGGAATGGGAGGTCCTTGGGTTTTCCAGCCAAGTGACTTTAGGAGGAGAGAACAAAAACGTGCGTTCATGCGTTAGCGACGTTCTTTGTTTTCATATTGGAGAGGATGATGCCCAAGACAATTAGAATTAATCCTGCAAAGGTAGTAAAAGCGATCTGTTCTCCTATAAAAATCGATATAAAGAATAAAGATATAAAGGGAGAAAGAAAAACCAAGTTGCTTATCCGAGCGGTATTGGTGGTGATTTTTAGCGCTTTTAGCCAAAGGATAAAGGTTAGGCCCATTTCAAAAATACCGATGTAGACGGCGCCCAAAAGACCTTGAATCGGAGGCATGCACCAACTTCCGGGTATCAGAAACTGCACGGGAACAAAATAGAGGAGGGCAAAAAAATAGGTCAGGATGAGTTTGTCTGCCTCTCTTCTCGAATCCTTCATATTTAATATCCAGTAGAGCGCAAAAAAAATGCTGCAACAGAGAATCAACCCAACACCAACCGGATTGCTATAAGAGAGGCCGGAAAAACGTCCGCGCGTAACAATCATCACCAACCCCATAAAGCTAATCAGGCATGCAAGGATGGATCTTGCGTTTATTTTTTGTTTGAGTACCAAAGCGGAGAGTAACACTAAGAGTACAGGCCATATATAATTGATCGTTCCGGCAACCTGAGTGGGGAGCATATCGTAGGCATTCAGGAGCATCAGGTAATAGGCAAAAGGATTGATAAGGGCAATAAAGGCTGAATAGAGATATTGTTTAAAGCTAAATGTAAAGATGTTGCCAATAGTTCCGTTAAGCGTCATGTAGACGCCCGTAAAAATAAATGAAGTAAGTACGGCGTAAAAGATGAGACGGTGGGGAGGTAAAAAATCCAAACTCAGACGGAACGCACTGCCGATGGTAGACCAGCACAGGACAGCGGAGATGGCCAAAATAAGGGCTTTGTTATCGGATTTCATAGAGAATATTGAAAAGTAAAGGTAAAAAAACTATAGGATTTATAAATTCTATATAACTTTGCGGGATTAATAAAAACAAGAACATCATGGGAATAAAAGCATTATTGCAGAGCAAAAAGTTTTCTGTCCTCCGAAATCGTCCCAAACCGATGCTCCCTCCCTCTGACACCCTGTTTAGAAAAGTGGGATTAGTTTTGTGTCTCAGTAATGTTGAACAGTTAAAAATGGTAGATATTCTTTGCCGGTTGTTTGCCGACCAGGGTGACCTGTGTAGTGTGTGTATTTATCAAAAAAACAATAAATTAATTATTCCCCATTCCTGGGGGGCCAACGATTGGCTGGTGCTTCAACCCAAACATGTAAATTGGTATGGATTAATTCGCACTGGAGTTGCAGACCGCTTTGTGCAACAACCTTTTGATCTGTTAATCAATTTGTCCCCTGAGTATTATTTTACTACTTCGTATATCGCTGCCCTGACAAGGGCCAGGTTAAAAGTCAGCCGCTATATCCAACCCTATAGCCCGTATCAATTGGTGCTGGGCATTGAACATGCAGTAGACGGAGATGATTTTGTTCGGTTACTTGACCAAAGTCTGAAACATGTTAAACTTCCGTGAGTATGAATGCAAAAAAACGATCAATTTGGTCCTATTTGATTGTTGGTCTCAAGGGATTGTGTATGGGAGCTGCCGATACGGTGCCCGGCGTGTCGGGTGGAACGATTGCCTTTGTAACGGGTATTTATGTAGAGTTGCTGGATTCAATCAGGTCGATAAACCTCTCCGTATGCTCCCTGCTCATAAAAGGACAATTAAGCGCTTTTTGGAAACAACTCAACGGTTGGTTTTTATTTACGCTTCTCTGCGGCATTTTGGCGAGTATCTACAGTTTGGCCAACCTCATGAGATACCTGCTCCAAACCCATCCCCTCCCTGTATGGTCTTTTTTTACAGGACTCGTTGTGGCATCAGCTATTTATATTCTTAAAGATCTAAAAAATTGGAAGGTGCCTGGCGTATTGGCTTTGTTGGTCGGAGTAGGACTGGGTATTTTGGTTTGTACCTTATCGCCTACTCAAACTCCTGATGGGTATGGATTTATATTTTTAACCGGAGCTATAGCTATATGTGCCATGATCTTGCCCGGGATATCAGGGAGTTTTATTATGGTCTTGTTGGGAAAATATGCCTTTATTATGGAGGCTGTTTCGGGTTTATATTGGGATGTGCTGTTGGTCTTTGCCTCCGGGGCTTTGATTGGGATCATTTCTTTTTCCCATTTTTTGTCTTGGGTGTTAAAAAAATACTACTCCCAAACGGTTTGCCTGCTGGCCGGCTTTATGTTTGGGTCGGTGGCAAAAATATGGCCTGCCAAACATTTTACCCACACAGGCTTGGCTTCACAAATATCTTTAGCCGCACTCTTCATCCTTATTGGGTTTATCATGGTATTTGGAATCGAATTTTTGGCTAAACGGATGAGAAGAGCAGGATAATTCCTACCTTTGTCACCTCATTTTTGGGTCTGGTAGCTCAGTTGGATAGAGCAACAGCCTTCTAAGCTGTGGGTCTTGGGTTCGAATCCCAACCAGATCACTGAGTTAAAAATCTATTTGCGCAATCAATTCCGATAGTATCTGTCCACACGACTTCCCGCTTGACTCCGATATTTTTTTTAGTTTTTGGTCTATATCAACAGGCAGGTAAAAGTTACAGGAGACTCTTTCTGTCTGGCCGCCGGCTAATAAATCCAAGGAGGGTTCCGAATGAAAAGTATGGATGGGATCTAAAAGAAGCATGGAGAGGAGCATGGGGCCGCCCCCAGAAAGCAGCCAGATTTTGCTGACATCGGGGTATTGACCTACAATCTTATCCACTATTTCATGCTTGACAAAAGGAAACTTTCCGGTCTTTTTATCCGGTTTAAGCAATCTGTCAAAACCTTGTTGCACAACGTGGATACTCCTGGCAAAGGCGGCTGCATTTCCTTTGGTAAAGTGGTCAATCAGCACCCTGATTCTTTCATTGGGATTTTGTGGTGTCTGCATCATGCTATAATAATTATCGATACCAGCTATAATCAATACTTATACAATTTTGTTACAAAATAATTTTGTATACATAAAATTTATGTTTATTTTTGTGCCAAATCGTTCTTAAAATTTTTACAAAGATAAAATAAAATAGAAAATATTCAAATGGGAAAGAAAAGGTGTTATGCGTTTCGTAAAAGTTATGACCTGATACCGGCAAAGTATCAGGCAAGTTTTAGAAATGAAATGAGGTCGGCTATGAATAACTGCACCAATGCAGCATTTTATAACCGCATGAACAGAGGAGTTCCGGTTCCGACGGTGGAAGAGTACGAAGATATGCTAAAAGTATTTGCTTCCTATCGAATTAAAGCTAAGTTTGACGACGAGCATCCGGCTGAGGCTTAGTCGGGATTAATCCTGCATTTTTCGTTTAGTTCGTGCTGGAGCAAGGCTACTAAGGAGAATCGGTTGATAATATCGCGGGAAAATTGGAGGTAGTTGAGGTAAAGTTCGCAACTCCGCAAGGACAAGTTATGCCGTTCAATACGGGTAAGTAATTGATGTTGAAGAGAATTGATGAGTACAATGCTCTGATTGGTCCGCTCGGTAACGCGATCATCACCGTGAAAAGGGGATTGTGCGTACTCAATCAAAGTGTTGCGCAAATCTTCCAAATCCTCGATCATTACCAATAAATTTTTCCGCAGGGTACTCCTGTATACAGAGTGGTTGTTGTTTATGTGGTTATATGCCATTCCGGAAGCATCTTTGAGGCCCGAACCGATCTCTTTTAAGTTGGTAAAAATCCGATAGTAATAGTATCGTGCATCGCTACTGACCTTATCTTCGCTACCTTCGTAGGCAAACCGATAGTATTCACCGCGTTTTGCAGCCATTTCGTCGTATAGTTGAATGGCTTTGTTCTTGGTCTTACGCAAGGTACTCAAATTTTCGTCAAGGAATTCGGTCAGTGCATCTTTATATATCCGGAGGATGGAATCAAAATAGAGCGATACGGAATTGTTCACATTGTGGCAGATAAAGATTTTATCTACTTTATCAAATTTGGCAGGAAGCGCCTCTTCTTTGCGTTTAGGAAAAAAGTTGCTTTTTATGAGAACGAGCAACACAATAATAAGGAGGATAACGGCTACGATAGTTCCCCCAAAGAAAAGAACAACGGCCACCAGGCCGCAACAGGTAAAGGCGCAAAAAGCGGTCAGAAACCATCCGCCGATTACGCTCAAGACCCCGTTTATCCGATAAACTGCCGATTCTCTGTCCCAAGCTCCGTCCGCCAAAGAAGAACCCATGGCCACCATAAAAGTTACGTAGGTGGTAGAAAGGGGGAGTGTAAGGGAAGTGGCAACGGCGATTAAAATGGCCGATACCACTAAGTTGATGGAGGCGCGTATGTGGTCAAAAGGGAGTTGTACTTCGCCTTTTTGGGGCTTAACTTTTGCCATCCTTCGGTTTATGACATTGTGTACACCCGGAGGAAATAATTGTTGAACAACCTTGGCAAAGTTAGAAGAGGAGCGTGTAATGGCTCTGGCGACCACAGAGGATCCGAACTGCTCTTTGGCGCCGCGGCTACTGCTGCTCAAGTTGACCGAAGTTTGGGTGACCCGCCTTGCTTTTTTTGAAAAAGTAAGGGTGGCTACCATAATTAACCCCGACAACAAAAGGTAAGCAGTGGGGGTGCGGGCTGCACCCAACAATACTTCCATTGTCATGGAATCGGCGGCCATGGCACTGACTTTATAAGCGTTAAAACTGTCCAATGCCGCTAAAGGAACACCCACAAAATTAACTAAGTCGTTGCCGGCAAAGGCAAAAGCTAAGGCAAAGGTTCCGGCTAAAATGACAACTTTGAAAATATTGGCTTTAAAGAGGGTGATCGACAGTTGAAAAAAGAAAGTCGTGGCCAAAAAAGTATACAAAAGTATGGTCAAGGTGTGGTTACGTATCCATTCCAAATATTCGGGGCGCATAAAGGAGGCGCCACCGGCACCTTTAATCACCAAAAAATAGAGAATAGCCGTTATAGCAATGCCCCCGAATAAAGATCCTGCATAGCGGTAAATTTTTTGATATTTAAAAGTAAATATCAGACGAACAATATATTGTATGATAATACCGGCGGTAAAAGCAATGATAACGGAACTCAGGATGCCGGAGATGATTTTCAGGGCTTTTTCACTGTTGATAAAGTCGGCCACGCTTTGTCCCGACAGAGGGTGGTTGAATAACTTGAGCATTGCCATGGCTACCGCCCCTCCCAGCAATTCAAAGACGATTGAAACCGAAGTGGAGGTGGGCAGTCCAAAAGAGTTAAAGATATCCAACATCAACACATCGGTAACCATCACAGCAAAAAAGATAATCATGACCTCCTCAAAAGTGAACATCTGAGGATTAAATACCCCGCTGCGGGCAACCTCCATCATTCCGCCGGAGAATGTTGCTCCAATCAAAACGCCTAAGCCTGCTACCATCGTGATCACTTTAAAAGGCGCAATACGTGAGCCTACAGCCGAAGTCAGAAAATTTACCGCATCGTTGCTCACCCCCACAAAGAGGTCAAAAGCGGCAAGAAGGAGTAAAAACGTCAGAATGACGACAAAATAGAGTTCCATACTTGATGTTTGGCCGCAAAAGTAGGGATAATTTTGTGAAGAAAATGTTACATTTTCCTTTTTTTATGAACAAAACGAGGGGAGCGCCATTGATTTATAACAGCGACAGACTTCTCTTAATAAAGGCAGTTAAAGCTTGACCCTGTAACAAATTATTGGAGAGTAAGGCCAAGTCTGTAACTTGACCCACCAAGGGGCAGGTTCCGGCAAACGCTTCCATAACTTTACGTCTTTGACGCTCTAATTCCGTAATTTTTTCCTGTAGCTTTTGTTCCTCCTCTTTTTGTTCTTGGGAAATTTCTTCTGTTTTCTTTTTCTCCATGCTTTTGTGCAAGTCATCCAAAGTCGATTGAGGTTCGCGGCGCTCTGCTGCAAGGGTATGAAGCTCTTCTTCTGTTTGATTATGTTTCTGTTCCAAAATCAGTTGAATCAGCGGATGGCTACAATTCACGGTCAGTTCAAAAGATTCGGGCATACTTCCGTAAAAATTCATTCCTCCGCCAATAGCCGACATTTCGCGGTAGCGGCGCATAAATTCGGAACGGGTAATCAATACGGGCTGATCGTCGGGACGGAGGTTTTCGAAGTGTACATAATAATGCCCCTCTTTAGGAACCACGGCTTCAAAGGCCATACGCAAATCTTGCTGCTCCTCATCGCTTATCGATGGCTTTTCCAACTCCTCTTTGGCAATCAATTTGCTGAGCACGTCGGCGTCCACGCGGCAAAAGCGCGTATCTTTCCATTTGGATTCGAGCAGGTTTACAAAGTGGGCGGTCAGGGGAGTGTCTAAAAGCAATACATCGTAGCCCATATTTTTGGCGCTTTCTATGGCGGCGTATTGTTCTTGCAAGTGGCTGGCGTATAAATAAATCAAATGTTTTTCTTTGTCGGTCTGATTGGGTTCGACAGCCGTTTTATACTCTTCAAAACTAAAGCACGCCTTGTCGCTATTTTTAAAAAGGTAAAACTTTTCGGCCCGTTCGTAAAATTTTTCGTCGCTCAACATTCCGTACTCAATAAAGAGTTTAAGGTTGTCCCACTTCTCTTCCAAGTTTTTGCGTTCGTTTTTAAAAAGTTCTTCTAAACGATCGGCCACCTTTTTGGTAATGTGGGTAGAGATCTTTTTTACGTTGGCATCGCTCTGCAAATAGCTCCGCGACACATTCAAGGGAATATCGGGAGAATCTATGACACCGTGGAGCAGGGTCAAAAAGTCGGGCACAATATGCTCTACCGAATCCGTTACAAAAACCTGATTGCAATAGAGTTGAATTTTGTTACGTGAAATATCGAGCCGGTCTTTTATTTTAGGAAAATAGAGAATCCCCGTAAGGTTAAAGGGATAGTCTACATTCAAATGGATATAAAAGAGGGGGTCTTCCTGCATGGGGTAGAGTTGACGGTAAAAGTTCAGGTACTCTTCTTCTGAAAGATCAGCCGGTTTTCGCGTCCAAAGGGGTTGAGTCTCGTTTATAGCCTTCTCTTCAAACAGAATCTCTACGGGCAAAAAGCGGCAATATTTGAGGAGTAACTCGCGTATTTTGGCCGATTCGGCAAAAGGTTTGGACTCCTCATCCAAATAGAGGATGATCTGGGTGCCCCGCTCTGCCTTATCGGCAGGTTCCATCGTATATTCGGGATCGCCCTGACAGCTCCATTTAACCGCAGGGGCCTCCGACAGGTACGATTTGGTAATAATTTCGACCTTGGATGCTACCATAAAGGAGGAGTAAAACCCCAGTCCAAAATGCCCTATAATATTATTGATTTGATCTTTGTATTTATCTAAAAACTCCCCGGCACTGGAAAAGGCAATCTGGTTGATGTATTTTTCGACCTCTTCCTGCGTCATGCCAATTCCGTTGTCGGTAACGGTAATGGTGCCGGCTTGGGAGTCAGCAGTAATAGTTACCACCGGATTCCCGATTTCTTCTGCAACTTCTCCGTTTGCAGCCAAGGCCTTAAGTTTTTGGGTGGCATCAACCGCATTGGCCACCAACTCCCGCAAAAAGATTTCGTGGTCGGAATAGAGGAATTTCTTGATAATGGGAAAGATATTATTGGTAGTAACGCCAATGGTTCCCCCTTTTTTTTGTGGATCGTTCTGTTCAGACATAGACATTATTTTTAAGGCTATGCAGATTCAAATAGCGTACCAGCTCAACAAATGCGACAAAAAGTCAGTCGGCCTATCCGAGCAGGTAATTTTTCAACGCAAAATTCAGGATAACAAGTAGAATCAGCAAAACAGCGGCGGTAACGATTAATACTTTAGTGCTGGTCTTGATGGGTTTTGATTGGGTTTTCATAAGGCAAAATATCGTTTATGCTCATGCCAAGCAGTTTTAAATTTTTTAGAAATTGAGGAAGTTCGTGTTCCATAAAAATGGCTTTGCGGTAGCTCCTGATTTTTTCTGGGGCCTCCTCCGATATATAGTAACCGATACCTCTTTTATTATAGATAATCCCTTGGTTTTGTAGAAAATCGTAGGTGCGCATGATGGTGTTGGGGTTCACTTCCAAGTAGACGCCCAATTCTCGGATCGAGCGGATGCGTTCTCCCGGTATCCATTTGCCTGTCAGGATGTTCTCGCAAATATAATCGCCGATCTGCAAATATATCGCCTGGGTTTCTTTGAATTCCATGATCTTATACCTCTTTTTCCTTGAATTTTAAATAGGCTACTGTCCAAAAGAAGAGGGCAACCATTCCGGTCAACAGATAGTCTGCATAGATCAGGAGGCGGGAACCGATCATATCTTTTCCCCACTGAATCATTTTTTCCTGCAGGCTCCCCATGGAGGTGAAATCGGCGTTGATCCAGAGGATCCGCGCCAAAATGAGCTGAATGATTCCAAAGGCGATGCTGCATACGATCATCGAGAGGATGGTTTTGGTGGTGGGGTGTTTTTTAAAGAACAGAGATCCAAGGATAAAGATGGATTGATAAGTAATATACTTCGACACTATGGATCCAAATGTTTCTGCAGAGATCAGGGCCATAATATCAATAGATTGGTAATTAAATATAGCGGGCATTATGGGTTCCAGCAGGTTACCTAAGAAGAGGGCAGCATAAAAAAGGAGGAAACAGACTAATGGATAAAGCAAAAAGGTAAGGATGCCGTTAACAAAGAATTTCTCTGCCCGCGATGCCGGAATATGCAGGTAGTGCATGCCGCTGGACGGATGGTGCATTTCCTGAAAAATATGGGCGCTAAAGTGCATCCCCCCAATAAATAAAAAGGTGGTTAAGAGGATGATCGGAAGAATGGAAAGGGGAAAGGAGAACAAATGAGGAATCACCGCAAAAGCAATAAAGCAGGCGGTTAATGTGGTAAGGTCCCGGCGCCAGTTTTCGGTAAAATAACGTACAAAAAGGAGCCGGATTCTCGAAAAGGTAAAAGTAGCACTCATGGTCTTAATCTTTAAATATTTCAATCATTTTTTCTTTATTGGCAAAAAGGGCGTTAAAGAGGATTTCGATGTCTAATTTACTCTCTGCCCTTTGCGGGTTTTCACATACGGCGGCAATGCCCTTGAGGCTCTCCTCGGTATACAAAGCGCCCTGAGGAAGCTCCCCGGTGTCGTACCATTTAAAGAGCAATCGGTTACAAATCTCTTCGGCGCTGTGGTTGATGATCATGTCGTG
>WRJW01000204.1 GCA_009778375.1 Bacteroidota bacterium | reverse complement strand
TTTTTTTTAAAGGGCGTTATTTTTCTCCGTAAGCTAAATCTCCGGCGTCTCCCAAACCCGGAATGATAAAAGATTTAATGGTTAACTCTTCGTCAACGGCCCCCAACCAAAGCGTCACTCCTTTTTGGGGTAATTGGCGCGATAAAAAAGCGACCCCCTCTTTGCTGGCAATCACCGAAACAAAATGACAATGTTTAGGCGTTCCTTTTTGCAGGAGGTTTTGGTAGGTTAAAAGGGCAGAGGATCCGGTGGCCAGCATGGGATCGGTTATAATCAGTATTTTATCATCTAAATTAGGGGCGGCCAGGTACTCCATCTGAATGGTAAACTTATTGTCTCTCCCATACTTGCGGTAGGCGGCAATAAAGGCGTTTTGGGCATGGTCAAAAAAACTCAGCAGGCCGTTATGCAGGGGAATGCCGGCTCTGAGGATGGAGGCAATAACAATTTGGTCTACAGGAAGTAAGCAAGTAGCAATACCCAGCGGGGTTTGTACTTCCCTAGACTCATACTCCAAGGTTTTGCTGATTTCGTAGGCAAATATTTCACCCGACCGTTCCATATTACGCCTGAAACGCAGGGAATCTTTTTGAATCTGCATGTCCCGCATTTCGCCCAAAAAGGAATTAAAAACGGAGTTTTCTACCCCCAAACAATGGATTTTCATAAGAATTTTGGGCAAAGATATAAATTTTTACAGCAATCCTTTTTCGGCAAAGCTAAAATATCGGTTTCCTGCAATAATCAGGTGATCCAACAGGCGTATTCCAAAGAGGGCGGCGGCTTGGGCCAGGACTCGGGTCTGTTCTTTGTCCTGAGCGCCGGGGCGCAAGCAACCCGAAGGGTGGTTGTGCACCAAAATCAAGCCGCTGGCCAACTTGTTTACGGCCGTTTTAAGCACCATGCGCGGATCGATAACGGTTCCAGAGACCCCTCCGCTGCTCAATTTCTCCTTATGAATCAATATGTTGGCCTGATTGAGGTATAGAACCCAGCACTCTTCGTGCATCAGATCGCGGAGCAGGGGAATGGTAATGTCGGCGGCCATTTGGGTGGAGGTAATCCCCGATTCGTGGTGTTGATCGTTGTAGGTCATGGCATAGCGGCGGCTCAATTCAAAAGCGGCCATGAGTATGGCAGCCTTGCCCTTTCCTACACCCGAGATGTTGCACAGCCTATCTATGGATATTTGACTCAATGCTTTGATTTGCCGGTTGGCCAATTGGAGCACCTCCTCTGCTGTTTCCATCACGTGGCGCTCTTTTGTTCCCGTATTTAATAAGATGGCAATAAGTTCCTTATCGCTTAATGAGGCGGCGCCTTTGGCCGCCATTTTCTCCCGAGGTCGATCCTCAACCGGCCAGGGGATCATTTGTTCACTCTTCATCACAGATCCTTCTATAAAAAAACCTCCCAAAGATAGGGAGGCTTTTTAAACAAGAGGCGGCAAATCGTAAAAATTATGCCAATTTATTTACATAAACGGAAAGACCGCTTTTTAAATTTGCTGCTTTATTGTGATGTATTACGTTAATTTTGGCTAATTTATCTAACATGGCAAACACTTTGGGGAGCATCTCTACGGCAGCAGCTTTGTCGGTGGTGTTGCGGATGGCTTTGATGGCGTTGCGCGTGCGGCGGGCATAATAGCGGTTATGCAAACGGCGTTTTTCGTTTTGACGGTTTCTTTTTTCTGCAGAAGGATGATGAGCCATGATATTTTATATTATATTGGTAGCCAGTAGGGGAATCGAACCCCTATTGCAAGAATGAAAATCTTGAGTCCTAACCGTTAGACGAACTGGCCCTTGATTGGGGGTGCAAAGGTAGAATGAATTTTTTTATCTGCAAATTTTTTTATCCCTAAACCGTTTTTACTATTTGGATTCCTGTTCGTCGGCCCAGGCAAAGGAGTAGAGAATGGACTCGGTCTGCCTCAATGGGTTCCTTTTGGCGGTTCGAGGGTTGTAGACAAAAGCTTCGAGTACCAAGATGCGGTTTGTTTTTGGGTCTAAATAGGCGTGGCTCACAAAAGGTCCCCCCATAAAGTCGTTTTCAACCTCCCACAAACCCCGTATTTCTGCAAAATCTTTTCCGTTGTAATGAATCCAACGCAAAGAGGGTTCTTGTCCGGCATAAGTGGTCATATAGGAGTTTTCCAATTGTCCGGGGACTTCTCTTTTGAGTACGGCGTTGCGCTCTTGCAACATACGATCTTTAGAAAAAGAGTCGCTGTTTACATAAGGGTAGCTGTAGATCAATATGCCCTGCGTCATCCGCGTGGTTTCGTAGGCGATCCAGATAAAGTCTTTGCTTTTGGCCTGTTTTCTCAGGGCGTATCCATCCGGAAAGACGGGGGATCCCCCAAAGGATTCGTTTACCAACATGCGAAGGCTCCGGTCTTCGTACCTTTTCGAATTAACAATGACCCGATTGCGCTCTGCCTGTTCTATAGCGCTGACCAATTTTTCTTTTTCCTGCTCAAAAACAGATAAAACTGCTTCTGCATCGGGACCGGATAGAGCAATAACAATCTGAGGATCAGACCATACATTTTTTTTAATCTCCATTTGAGCGTGGGGATTATCGGTCGAAATCTGCACAATAATCAGGTTGCGGTGGGTTTGGAAAATGGTGGTAAAAGCGTTGTTTGGCACGTTAAAGAGGGTAAACATGGGCTCCCGTTGGGGCAGGTAGGGGAAGTCGGCGGCTAATACAGAACGCATAGCGGTACCTAAGGCGCCCTCCCAGTAGGCTTTATCCATAACAATGCCGATTTCTCCCGCTTTGCCGCTAACGTTGGACATGATGCGGGGGCGGGTGGTGTTGTTGCAGGCAGAGGTGAGGCAAAGAGCCGTAATCATCAAAGGAATAGTAAGTAGACGAGACATGTTGTTGGTGGTATTGTATTTATTTAAAAAGTCTGATAATGTCATTTCCCATAGCCAAGGCAATAATGGCAAATAAAATAATCATACCGACTACCTGGGCGTGTTCGAGGAATTTATCTCCGGGCTTGCGTCGGGTAATGATTTCAAAGAGGATAAAGAAGATGTGTCCGCCATCTAAGGCTGGAATGGGCAAGAGGTTCAATACCGCAAACATAATCGACAAAAAGGCGGTAATTTGCCAAAAACTGCTCCAATCCCAGGAGGAGGGAAAAATTCTGCCTATGGCAATTACACTCCCGACCGATTTGTAGGCTTCGGTTTTGGGGCTGAAGATCAAACCAAGGTCCTGCAAATAGGCGCTTATGGTTGTGTAGGCCTTGTGTACACCGGCCGGAATAGAGCCAAGGAAGGAGTAGGTTTTTTGGGTCGTATGAAAATAGGCGTCAAACTGATTGTCAAGCGAGACGCCAATATGACCTTCGTGATCGACCCACAGGGGAATGGTTACCGTTGTTCCTCCTCTGTCAAAAGAGGCAATAACCGAATCTCCCGCGTGTTGGCCAAGCAGGCGCTGGATGTCGGAAATAAGGGTCACAGGTGTGTCGTTGAGGGCCGTCAGCCGGTCTCCGGCTATCATGCCTGCCGTCAGGTTGGCCGAACTGTCGCTTACGGAGAGCACCACAAAGGGAAAGTCCAAGCTAAAAAGAGACATAGATTCCAAGAGTCGGGGAATATATTTTTGGTCAAATCCAAAACTGATGGTTTGGGAGCCCCTTTGCACGGTAATGGTTTGGGGACGTTGGCGTACCAGATCGGCGGTAAGCAAGTGAAATGGTCTGTCCAACAGAGAAACGTCGTCATAAGCCACTACTTTGTCGCCATCCATGAATCCTATCTCTTTGGCCAAATCATCGCAGACGATTCCGTACACAGCGTCCTCGTTTCTGAGGTAATTTTCTCCCCAACTGTAGAGGATTGCGCTGTAGAGGATAAAGGCAAAAATCAGGTTAAACAAAACGCCGCCAATCATCACAAAAAAGCGTTGCCAGGCAGGTTTACTCCGGTATTCCCAGGGTTGAGGCTCTTTTTTGAGGGCCTCTTTATCTAAAGATTCGTCGATCATGCCGGCCACCTTGCAGTAGCCCCCCAAAGGAAGCCATCCGATGCCGTATTCGGTTTCGCTCTTTTTGGGCTTGTATTTAAAGAGGCTAAAGCCGGGGTTAAAAAAGAGGTAAAATTTATCTACGCGGATGCGAAAGAGACGGGCAAAGAAAAAATGCCCAAATTCGTGCACCAGCACCAACAACGAAAGCGCCAATACGACCTGTACGGCTTTAATCAGGATATCCATAAGCAAAGTGAGGTAACAATTTTTGTGCCAAAGAGCGGGCCTCCCAATCGGTGGATTGAATGTCTGCCCATGACGGTTTTTGTATTTTATTGATTTTTAGAATAGTTTCTTCTATAATAGCCGGAATGCGGTAAAAAGGAATTTGATCGTGTAAAAAAGCCGCTACCGCTACTTCGTTGGCGGCGTTGAGGGCGCAAGGTATATTTCCTCCCTGTTCAAGGGCGTGGTAAGCTAAGGAGAGGCAGGGGAACTTATGGGTATCGGGAGCAAAAAAATCCAACACTCCCCGTTGGGCTAAATCCAAGCGCGGAGTCTCCATGGTGAGCCGTTGGGGAAAACTTAGGGCAAACTGGATCGGAATGCGCATATCGGGATAACTCATTTGGGCTTTGATGCTTCCGTCAGTAAACTGTACCAAGGAGTGGACTACGGATTGGGGATGAATCAGTACCTCTATGCGTGAAGCAGGAACTCCAAAAAGCCAGTGGGCTTCTATGACCTCCAATCCTTTGTTCATCATGCTGGCCGAATCAATGGTCACTTTTTCTCCCATGTTCCATACCGGATGAGCGAGTGCCTGTTCTTTACGCACAAAAGAGAGTTCTTGAACAGGCGTATGTAAAAAAGGGCCTCCGGAGGCAGTCAGGATTAGTTTTTCGATCTGTGCCTCTTCGCCGAGCAGGCATTGAAACAGGGCAGAATGTTCCGAATCGACCGGAATAATGGGGGTTCCGGAGGCAAAGGCGGCCTCCATGACCAAAGCTCCTCCCGATACTAAACTCTCTTTGTTGGCCAAGGCTACCGGTTTACGGGCAATAAGGGCTGAGCGTGTAGGTTCGAGTCCGGCAAAGCCGACGATTGCATTAAATACCATGTCTACACTTGGCCAGGAGAGCAGCTCGCAAAGTGAATGATCGCCTCCATATACTTTGACGGGATGGGCGTCCAGTGCTTCTTTAACCTTACGATAGCCGCCGGGATCGGTAATTACTACTGCATTTGGCTGATGCATGATGGCTTGTTGGATCAGCAGATCGGCATTGTTGTGGGCGCTGAGGATTTCCGCCTCAAGCAAGTGGGAATAATGGTTGATGATCTCAAGGCATTGACGTCCCATGGATCCGGTGGAGCCTAATACAGCAATGCGTTTTTTATTCATGCGGGAATCAAAAAGTAATGTATTGAGCAGGGTCAACCGGAGCTCTGTTATGCCAAAGCTCAAAATGGAGATGAGATCCAGTGCTGAGGCTTCCGGCATTTCCTACTAAGGCAATGGCATCTCCTGCTTTGACGCGGTCGCCGGATTTCTTGAGTAACTTTGCGTTATGTTTGTAAATGGAGATCAAATTGTGGTCGTGCTGAATATGGATGACATAACCGGTATCGTCTGTCCATCCGGCCCAGATGACCGTACCGTCAAGCACAGCCGATACCACAGCGTTTTCGACCGCGGCAATATCAATGGCGTAATGCTTGGTCGCCGGATTAAAATTATCGGATACCACTCCTTTTACGGGAGGAAAAAACAACATGCCTTCTAAAGATTGCAGGGATACACGAGAAGAGGAGGTGGTAAAACGCTCCTGTTGAACAATGTCTTGCCTCAATAGAGAATCTTCCCGAGAGCGGCCCTGCCTGCTTTTGACAGGCAAACCCAAGCTGTCGGATGGCGTAGTAAACAAAAGGTCAAGATCAACAGGGTCTTCGTTATTCAATACGCGCTGCATATTGGATAAATACCATTCCCATTGCGTAATTACCTGATCTAAAGAATCTGCTTTAAGGGCATTGGCAACAATGCTCCTTTGGGTTTGGGTATCGGGATAGCCGGGTATTAACTCTCGTAGCGAGGTAAAGGAAATAAGAACAATGACCGAAGTAATAATCGCAATGATTACTAAAATAGCTCCCACAATGGCTCCCAGCCCCGAAGTCCGAAAAACAAACAGTTCGCTGTGGGAGGTGTCGTTAAAAATCGAAAACCGATATCTGCTGCGTAGTCGGTTATTGTTTTTGCTCTCTTTGTTGGCCATAGATGCTATCGATAGAAGTTACAAAGTTAAACGTTTTTCCCGAGATAAATAAAAATGTTATATTTGCAGGATGGAACGTATGATAGGCATTGATTTTGGAACAAAAAGAGTAGGATTGGCCATAAGCGATCCTTTAGGCGTTTTTGCTTCTGCATGGGACACCGTGGCGCCCACAAAAATAATAACCTACCTCCAAACGTATATCCTTGGGCAGCCTGTTTCTCGCTTTGTGGTGGGATTTCCTAAAAATTTAGACAATACCCCATCGGATAACGCCCGAAACGTATTGCTGTTCATTAAGCAGTTGCAAAAAGAGTTTCCAAATATTCCGATCTCTTTAGAAGACGAACGGTATACCTCAAAAATGGCATTTCGTACCATGATTGACGGAGGGGTCAAAAAAATGGAACGCAGAAACAAGGCAACGATCGACAAGATTAGCGCCGCGTTGATTTTGCAGGGATATTTAGATGCGCAAAAAAATCATTGCCGATGATACTCCCCATTTATGTATACGGATCAGGTGTATTGAGAAAGCAGGCAGCAGAAGTTTCTTTGGATTATCCTGATTTACAGCAGTTGATAGTCGATATGTGGGAAACGATGCACCATGCCGACGGCGTGGGTTTGGCCGCTCCTCAATTAGGCAAATCGATGCGGCTTTTTGTGGTGGACGGAGCTGCCATAAGCGATGACCGTCCTGAGCTCAAGGATTTTAAGCGGGTTATGATTAATCCGAAAATTTTGGAAGCAAGTAAGCAACATTGTTCTTACAGCGAAGGTTGCCTGAGCCTGCCCGATATTCATGTAGATATTGAGCGTCCGGAATGGATAGAAGTCGAATATACCAACGAACATTTAGAGAAAAAGTCGGAACGCTTTGCCGGTTTTGCCTGCCGGATGATCCAGCATGAATACGACCATTTGCAAGGAATTCTGTTTACCGACAAAGCGCCGGCCATTCGTAAAAAAATGTTACAGTCAAAGTTACAATCGATTGCCAAAGGCAAGGGGAAGGCGGCCTACAAAACAGTGGTGTTATGAGCGCTTTTCATGCCTACGACATCAGGGGCGTCTATGGGATCG
This sequence comes from Bacteroidota bacterium, assembly GCA_009778375.1. Taxonomy (GTDB): domain Bacteria; phylum Bacteroidota; class Bacteroidia; order Bacteroidales; family UBA932; genus WRBG01. The sequence continues at coordinate 5,713 of WRJW01000204.1, read as the reverse complement.
ACTTTACGGACACAGACGTATACAAAATCGGATATTTTTTGCCTAAATTATTGGGCGTAAAAAAAATATTGGTAGGACGCGATGCCCGCAGTTCATCACCGGCGCTGCATGATGCCTTGTTAAAGGGTATTTGCGCTTCAGGTTCGGACGTATACGATATTGGATTGAGTACCACCCCTCAAGTCTATTATGCAACTGCCAAGTATGGCTTTGAAGCATCGGTTCAAATTACTGCATCGCATAACCCAAAAGAGTATAACGGCCTAAAAGTCTCCCGCGCCCAAGCTATGCCCGTGGGTTACGACACCGGTCTCAATCTTTTGGAGGCATGGACAGGCGCGGGCAATCCGGCAGCCGAAAGATCCGTTGCACCATCTGCTCAACAGGGGCAGGTCATTCCTTTTTCTGTTCGCGACGAATATTTGGCCTTTTTGAAGGGCTATTTGGGCGATTATTCCAACCTGAAGATCGGCATGGATTTGTCGAACGGTATGGCTTCTCTCTTTATGAGGGATTTATTGGGAGACGCTCCCCACTACCTGTATGAAGAATTAGATGGAACTTTTCCCAATCATGAGCCCAACCCTTTGGTTCTATCCAATATCAAAGCCTTGCAATCCTTAGTAATACGGGAGCAATGCGATATAGGCGTAATTTTTGACGGCGACGCCGACAGGGTGATGTTTACCGATGAAGAGGGGCGTTTTATTTCGCCCGATTTGATGTTGGGCGTTCTGGGTCACTATTTTTTGGAAGAAAAAGGGCTGAGGGGGCCTGTGTTGCAGGATATTAGAACTTCTAAAGCAGTAGGCGAGTATTTGAGGCAGATGGGCGCCGAAATGCATACCTGGAGGGTGGGGCGAGCCTTTGCTGCGCCCAAATTGAGGGAAATAAACGGAATTTTTGGAGGAGAATTGGCCGGCCACTATTACTTTAGAGATTTTTTCTACTCCGACAGCGGGATCATGGCCTCGCTGATCATTTTAGAAGTGGTGGGTAAAATGAAGCGCCGAGGGATACCCCTTTCTCGGTTGATAGCCGGAATAGCCCGGTATCAAAATTCGGGAGAAATCAATTTTAAAATCGATAAGAAAAGGGAAGCGATGAACGCCTTGAGGGATTATTTTACAGCGAGAGAAACCCCCACGGCGTTTTTTGATTTTGACGGTTTCAGGTTGGAATTCCCCGACTGGTGGTTTAATGTACGCCCTTCAAATACAGAGCCTTATTTGCGTTTTATTGCGGAGGCCAATAGTGCAGCTTTGTTGCAGGAAAAAGTTAGAACAGTAAATAAAATAATTAAAGGAATTGATGGAAAAAACAACCTATAGATGGCTTGCCTTGGACGTGCTCCGCGGCTTGTCTATATTCGGAATGGTCTTTTCGGCCCTTGTGCCTTCCGGCGCGCTGCCCGGCTGGATGGATCATGTACAAAAAGCTCCTTTTGATACCGCGTTGCCCGGCATTTCCTGGGTTGATTGGGTATTTCCGATTTTTATCTTTTGTATGGGGGTAGCGATTCCCTTGGCAGGTTGGAAAAAATCAGAAAACAAAAAAACGTTCTTTTCAGGACTATTCGTGCGTTTTCTGCTGCTTTGGGTTTTTTCCTATTTGGCTGTACTGCTGAATCCTTCGGGATTGAAAGGTCATTTGGATTTGGTCTTGTTTGATGTTCATGTTCGGGCCTATGATGTCCAAGCCCTGATTTTGCTGGGCTTTTTTGCTATGTTTGCCTTTTATTGGCGGTCGAAACCCGGATTTAATAAGCGTTGGATTCGCGTAGCGGGAGGCTGCGCCATTTTGGGTTTGATCGCTCTGTTCCACTGGGGTTACGGTGCATCGCTTACTTTGCATAAACGCAGTATTATTTTGCTGCTGTTGGCGTTTCTCTACCTGTTTGGGTCTTTAATCTGGTACGCCACCCGTCACCACCTATGGGGAAGATGGGCGATTTTTCTAGGCATCGTTGGGGTATCTTTTTTGTCTAAAGAGACCGGTTTTGATAACTGGTTGTACGCCAGACACTCTTTGAGCTGGGTCTTTAACATGGAGCAAATCTATTTTTTAATCCTGTTGATTCCGGCCACGTGGGTGGGGGATTATATCAGCGGACGCTTGGGATGGAAGGGGCAAAAAACGATGCTGACCGAGACACCTCCGGTGGGACACCTGTTTTATATTTTATTGGGTTTGCTTATTGCATTCCTTTGTTTTGGACTCTACCTGCGTTGGAACGAATGGATAATGATAGGGGTGTCGTTAAGCGTACTGCTGCTTTGCCTGCTTATTGCCCGCAACAGCTCCCGCAACCTGTATCCTTTAATTGCTTTGGCAGCAGGTTTGTTGATAGTTGGCTTGTTGATGGATCCCTACGAGGAGGGGATTAGAAAGGTGCCGGCTACCTTTTCCTATTGCTTTAGTATGGGCGGTATCTGTATCGTTTTGCTCCTCTTTTTCCACTACCTTTGCCGACAACTTCCCGGATCCTTTTTTGTGCGCACCTTTTCCGGCGCCGGCGCCAACCCCCTGATGAGTTATGTGGCCTTTGGCTCCTTTATATTGCCCGTACTTAAATTGACCTTCCTCGTCGGACTCTATCAAGCCGCCTACCCTCCGGGTGAACCTTGGATTGGAGTCCTCAGAGCATTTATTATAGTTCTGTTTACCATGTATTTGGTGTCAATTCTTAGCCGCAAGGGGATTTTTTGGAGGGCGTGAGGCGCCTATTGACTTGTGCCAAGTAGTTTACGCGTTCAACAAGGTTAAACCTTCGGGCAGGATTAGGTTTATGCGTTTAGCTTTAAAATCAATATCTTGGATAAATGCTTGCTGAAAAGGGACCAAAAAGTTTTCTGTTTTGTTGGCAGGTCGGATGCTGAGGCAGGGATTCAGATGCCAATTCATAAAGGCGTCAACAGTACCCAGCGGTTCCTGTTGGATATGGAAAGCAGTAAATCCAATCAGAAGATTGGGATCTGTCGCATTGGGGTGCTCTTTTGTACCATGCTCAGGTTCGGATCGGGGTGAGTAAAGTGTTTTTCCTACCAATTCAAGGGCTTCTCTTTCGCCGTATATAGAGTCAAAAAGGATTCGAGCCCGATCATTGCCTTTGGTGTCGATGGAAGCAATATAAAACGGAACCGGCATTCCGTCCATAAAGGCAAATACCGGTTCTGTTTCCTGAAAACTTTCTACCTCCTGAGGACGAAACTTAACAATCAAGGTTCCGTTGTTCCCAAAGAGTTTGAGTACATCTGCTACGGGCCTCAATAAAGCAGGCTCGATCATGGCTTAGGCCTGAACTTCTTCAGGGGCTTCCGATGCGGTTTCTGCTGAAGCTTCTGTGGTCTGTTCGGCGGCTTGTTCGGCGGCTTGTGCGGCTAAGGCGGCCTTTTCATCGGCGGCTTTGCGGGCGGCGTCGCTTCGTTTTTTGGCTAAAGCTGCGGCTTTTTCTTCATTTACTTTGGCTTCGGCCCGTAAAAGAATTTTGCGCAGATCGCGGCTCTCTTGGGCCAAACTACTCTTTTTGTCGGCTACCTTTTGGGCTTTTTCCTCAATCCAAGCTTCCCATTTGGCGTCGGCGGCCTCTTGAGTCAAAGCTCCTTTCTTTACCCCTTCCAACAGGTGTTTCTTGAGCAGCACACCTTTGTAAGAAAGAATACGGCGACAGGTCTCCGAAGGTTGGGCGCCATTGTTCAGCCATTGAAGGGCTTTGTCGACGTTCAACTCGATAAGAGCCGGATTGGTGTTGGGGTTGTAGATGCCGATTTGTTCAATAAAACGGCCGTCGCGCGGGGCGCGGCTATCGGCTACTACTACATGAAAAAAAGCGAAATTTTTTTTCCCATGACGGGAAAGGCGGATTCTAACTGCCATAACATTTTGAATTTAAAGTTAATGTATAAACTTCCTGATCTTCTCGAGAAAAGGCGTGCAAAGATAGGTAAAATAGGGGAACTTGCAAACGATAGCCCTAAAAAACTGTTTAAACAGTTTCTAAAAACTGGCAAAGGGCGGCACATTCTCTGCGCGACCCCTTGCACTGCTTAACCTAAAACCTAATTGAAAAAACTATTCGTTTATATTTAATGCAAAAAGCGTGCCAAAAAATTTTTGATAAAATAATGGTGTTTTTCAAAAAAACTCATATCTTTGCAACATCAAAATGATATCATGAACAAAATACTCTTTTCTGAACAGCAAAAAATGAGGCCTATTGCATGGATATGGTTTCTTTTTACCGTAATGGTTGTTCCTCTTATGATTTTTGCAGCGGATCGTGAAGATTTAGTAGCGATTCTTTTTATGCAGGCCATCTTTGTGGCCCTTGCCGCTCTGTTTTGGGCGGCACGTCTGGATATGGAAATTACTAAAGAATACCTAAGCATAAAGTTCTTTCCTTTCCATCGCTCCTTTCGTACCTATCGTTGGGACGATGTGTCCAAAGCACTAATAGTCAGACGACCCACCGGATTTTCCATGAGGAGAAAGAGAGGCTGGGGAATGGGACGCGGATTCCGATCCCGCCATCATTTAAAAATATATAATGGTTTTGGAAATAAAAGCTTGCAGTTAAAAATGACAGATGGGCGCATGGTGATAATCGGCACCCGAAAAGGAGAGGAATTGGAGGCAATCCTTTATAAAATAGGACGATTAAACAAACAATAAACATTAATACACACAATTATGGAAAAGAAAGAAAAATTTATTACGGGTAAAAACGGATTTGGCATACTGGCCCTGTTGCTGCTCCCGTTCATTGGGGGTATTTTAGCTCCTGCTGTGCTGGAGGAGGTTTTGCCCTTGGGCGCTCAGGCGTGGTGGGTATTGACTATTATGTCCTGCGTCGCGTTGTTTATGGCGATCGGTTTTTCCGTCATTCGACCCAACGAGGCCTTGGTAGTGGTCTTTTTTGGAAAGTATCGGGGAACCTGTATCGAAAATGGGTTTTACTGGTTCAATCCTTTTACCGCCCGTACCCGCATCTCCGTACGGGCCCGCAACGTGACCGACGATCCGATTAAGGTAAACGACAGGATGGGAAATCCGATTATGATCGGTGCGGTGTTGGTGTGGAAGGTGGAGGATACCTATAAGGCCTCCTTTGACGTCGATAATTATGTCCTGTTTGTGGATGTGCAGAGCGAGGCGGCTATTCGACATTTAGCAGGATCATATCCTTATGATAATCTGGAAGATGAACATGCGGAAATTACACTGCGGGGAGGTGGAGATGAGGTCAACGAGATGCTTGAAGCAGCCCTGTCGGAACGTTTGGCTATTGCGGGAATAAAAGTAATTGAAGCACGGATCAGTTATTTGGCTTATGCGCCGGAGATAGCCGGAGCCATGCTTCAACGTCAACAGGCCACAGCCATTGTGGCGGCCCGTTATAAGATTGTAGAAGGAGCGGTGAGTATGGTAGAGTTGGCGCTTAACCAGTTGTCTGAAAAAAAGGTTATAGAATTGGACGACGAGAAGAAGGCAGCTATGGCCAGCAACCTGATGGTGGTGCTAACTTCAGACCGCTCAGCTACGCCTGTGGTCAACACCGGTACGCTTTACAGTTAGCATGGCCGCCGAAAAGAAATCATTTATCATAAGAATAAACACCAAAACATTGGCGGCCATCGAAAAATGGGCTGCTGATGAGTTCAGGAGCGCCAATGGGCAAATCGAATGGATACTGTCGGAGGCTTTAAAAAAGGAG
>WRJW01000203.1 GCA_009778375.1 Bacteroidota bacterium | reverse complement strand
TCGGGGTTTCTACCGGAGAGTAACCAGGGACGTACACCGTAACATCCACAAATCAGCGTATCTTTGGTTCCGTGAAAAATCACGCAGCCGCCCTCGTCATTCAAATCAACCCCTGCAGGAAGCCCTTGGGGGCGAATCGGCGTCAATCCGCCGTCATACCAATAGACTTCCACTTCGGGCATGGCCACTTTGGGCATGTTGTCGCGGGCAGGGAAAATTAACTTAACTATTTGCGCATTAGGCGCACAATCGGTAAGCAGTAAGGTAGAACTTCCCTGTACTTTGGTTGGATAGCCTAATTTTAATCCTTTGAATACGGGATGAAGAATATGGCACGCCATATCGCCCAAAGCGCCCGTTCCAAAATCCCACCAGCCACGGAAATTCCAGGGGGTATATATTTGGTTGTAGGGGCGGAATGGGGCGGGACCGATAAAGGCATCCCAATTCATTGTGGCCGGTACTTTATCGATCTTCTCGGGACGGTTCAAACCCTGAGGCCAAATAGGACGGTCGGTAAAGGTTTCTACCTTACGCACTTCGCCAATTTCGCCGTTCCATATCCATTCGCATACTTTGCGCACTCCTTCTCCCGACGATCCCTGATTTCCCATTTGGGTAGCGACTTTATGCCTGGCCGCCAATTTTGTCAACAGACGCGACTCATAGACGGTGTGGGTAAGGGGTTTTTCTACATAAACATGTTTACCGGCCGTCATGGCGTCGGCGGCAATAATTGCGTGGCAATGGTCGGAGGTGGCCACCACTACGGCATCGGCCGATTGAAGCATCTCGTCGTACATGCGGCGGTAGTCGTTGAATTTTTTGGCGTTTGGATACTCTTTAAATACCCTGTCGGCATATTTCCAGTCCACGTCGCAAAGGCCAATAATGTTTTCGCTATTGATAGCCCTGAGCACTCCGGCGCCTCGACCGCCAATGCCTACGCCCAAAACATTGAGTTTATCGCTGGGCGGGGTGTGGCCGAATTTTTTCCCCAAGACCACATTGGGGACTACTGCTAAGCTGACAGCAGCAACGGCTCCCTGTTTAAGGAATTTTCTTCTTGAAATTTCGTTTGACATAGTTTTTAAGATTTAGCTGCAAAGTTAATAAAAATCCATTTTCACTCCAAGTGAGCCCGTAACATTCCATCGATTGTATACTCCAGTTCGCCCTGCTCAACCATCCACCTTAGCAATTCTTTGATTTGTTCGGGGTCGCGGTCAAAGAGCGGGATTAAGGCTTGCACTTCTAAAGGGCCTGTTTTAAGTTTTTCCAAAATTTCTATACGAAGAGCGTCTAAGATCTGAGGGGTATTCCGTGCTTCTTTTTGCAAACAAACATCACACTGTCCGCACCGGCATTTTTGCTTTTCTCCAAAATAAGCTAAAAGTTGCTGGCTGCGGCATACCGAATGAGTTTGGGCGTACGTCAAAATGGAATCCATCCGCTCTTTATAACGCTCCTTTTTCCATAGATAATTTTGGGCGGACAGGTGGAGATTGGCCGGTTCTAATCGCTCTTCGTGAAAATAAATTTGAGGGGTGCGTTTGTGGGGAATATAATGCAAGAGATGACGGCGGGAGAGTTGCATCAGATACTCTTTTATCAGCACCGATGAGGATCGGTTTTGTTGGGCTAAGTACTCTTCATCAATAGGTACAAAGCCCGAAAAGAGGCCCGGGTAGAGGCGCAGCAACAATTTGATAAACCGATCCATTTCAGGAGCGTCTAATTGGATGCGGTAGAGTTCGTCTCTGCTGATAGAAAAGAATATCCTTGAGGGATGATCTGCCTCTTCGCTCAGGCTAAAGTACCCGATCTGCGCTAAGCATTGCAGCGCATGCCAGGCGGCAGATACCTGCAACTTAAAGCGTTGCGAAAATTCTTGAAGATTAAAATCATACGTTTGATCTTTTCCGCAGCCGTAGGCAATATTCAGGTAGATATAGAGGTTCTGATATATCTGTTTGATATAGGGAATATCGGGGAACGAGAGGTTAAAGATTTGTTTTAACCGTTTGACATCAGAATGATTATAGAGTAACACGGCAAACGACTTTTGCCCGTCTCGTCCGGCGCGGCCTGCTTCCTGAAAATAAGCTTCTACACTTTCGGGCAGGTCAAAGTGACATACAAATCGAACATCGGGTTTATCAATACCCATTCCAAAGGCATTGGTCGATACAATCACTCTTTTATTCCCCCTCTTCCACGCCTGCTGTTTATGGCTCCTGAGCTCCGTACTCATGCCGGCATGATACGATTCTGCTTCTATTCCATGGTCAACTAAAAACTTACAGATTTCTTCTGCCTTTTTGCGCTCCCGCACGTACACAATTCCCGTACCTTGAATCCCTTGAGCAATTCTGACCATTTGTCCCAACTTATCCTCAACTTGCCGCACCACATAAGCAATATTTTTACGTTCAAAACTGTTTACAAAGAGTTTGGGCTGCTTAAAATCCAATTTTTCCATAATATCGTGCGCCACCTTTGGGGTGGCTGTTGCAGTAAGGGCCATAAACGATACCCCGGGCAACAGCTCCCGCAAACGGGAAATGTTGAGATAGGCCGGACGAAAGTCATACCCCCACTGAGAAATACAGTGCGCCTCGTCTACCACCACCAAGTTGACCTCCATTTTGGCAATTCTTGTTCTAAACAAATCTGTATGAATGCGTTCCGGAGAAAGGTATAAAAATTTATAGGAACCGTAAATCACATTATCAAAAGCAATATCGATTTCTTTAGCTGTCATGCCCGAATGAATGGCAATCGCCCTTATATTTTTGGCTTTAAGATTTTCTACCTGATCTTTCATCAACGCAATCAGGGGCGTAATTACTAAGCAGGTACCCTCTTTAAGCAAGGCGGGAACCTGAAAACAGAGAGATTTGCCTCCTCCCGTAGGCATTAATGCCAGCAAATCATCCCCTGCGTATGCCGCCCGAATAATCTCTTCCTGCCCCGGTCTAAAATCGACATAACCCCAACACTCCTTCAATATATTTTTAAACACATCCATTTGTAGGTTATTGATAATGACAATATGACATTTTTCTCTGCAAATTTAGTCATAATTGAAATGAAAACCTATCGTATAATTTTATACCTTCGTAAAAATTTATCAAAATAAAAATTTATGAAAAATATTGATTTAAGTGCATATGGTATTTTCGGCATTAAGACCATCGTACACAACCCCTCTTACGAATGTATGTTTCAAGCCGAAATGGATACCCAAAACCGCGGATTCGAACAGGGAGTACGCACCAATACCGGAGCGGTGGCGGTAAAAACAGGGGTCTTTACCGGCCGTTCTCCCAAAGATCGCTTTATTGTAAAAGATTCGGTCTCTCAAGATACCATTTGGTGGGACGGAACCATCAACAAACCGGCTGACGAGGCTGTTTGGCATGATCTCAAAGGATTGGTACAAAATGAGCTCTCCCATAAAGATACGCTCTACGTAGTGGATACCTATTGCGGCACCAACAAAGATACCCGCATGAAGGTGCGTTTTATTATGGAAGTTGCCTGGCAGGCCCATTTTGTGACCAATATGTTTATCCGCCCCTCCAAATATGAATTGGAGCATTACGGAGAGCCTGATTTTGTGGTGTTAAACGGTTCAAAAGTCACCGACCCAAACTGGAAAGAGCATAAACTTAATTCCGAAGTCTTTGTACTCTTTAACCTGACCGAGCGGATGCAGATTATCGGGGGCACCTGGTACGGAGGAGAGATGAAGAAAGGGATGTTTTCTATGATGAACTACTACCTGCCGCTAAAAGGTATGGCATCTATGCACTGTTCCGCCAATGTGGGCGAACAGGGAGATGTAGCCATCTTCTTTGGACTTTCGGGCACCGGCAAAACCACCCTCTCCGCCGACCCCAAACGCTACCTCATTGGAGACGACGAACATGGCTGGGACGATCAGGGCATTTTTAATTTTGAAGGAGGATGTTACGCTAAAGTAATCAACCTGAGCGAGGAAAATGAACCTGATATTTGGCGCGCCATCAAACGCGATGCCCTGTTGGAGAATGTGGTGGTCAAAGAGGACGGAACTCCTGACTATGCCGACGGATCCATCACCGAAAATACCCGCGTCTCCTACCCTATTTTTCATATAAACAAAATTGTGCTCCCCTCCAAAGCGGGACATGCCAAAAAAATAGTCTATCTGTCTGCCGATGCCTTTGGCGTATTGCCTCCGGTCTCCATCTTAGACGATAATCAGGCCCAATACCACTTTTTGTGCGGATACACCTCTAAATTAGCGGGAACAGAGCGAGGCATCACCGAGCCCCTACCCTCTTTTTCTCCCGCTTTTGGAGAGGCATTCTTAACGCTCCACCCCACCATGTACGCCCAAGCTTTGGTTAAAAAGATGAACCAACACGGAGCCAAAGCCTATTTAGTCAATACCGGATGGAACGGCAGCGGTAAACGTATATCGATCAAAGACACCCGCGCCATTATCGACGCTATTATCGACGGTTCTATTGAAGAGGCTGAAAAACTCCACATTCCGATCCTCAATCTTAACGTTCCCAAAAAATTGAACAATGTCTCCGAGGGTCTGCTGGATCCGCGCGATACCTACGCCGACAGGGGGGAATGGGAAACCAAAGCCCGTTCGCTGGCTGCCAAGTACATCAAAAACTTTGAACAATATTGCGACAACGATGCTGCCAAAGCGCTGATTTCAAGCGGTCCCCAATTGTAGTTTATTATGGAAACCCTACACATTAACGCAAAAACTTTTGAAGTAGACGGCGACGGATTTTTGACTGATCCTGCCATTTGGAACGATGAGCTCGCACAGCAATTTGCCTTAGCAGACGGCATTGAAACCCTTACCGACAACCATTGGGCGGTGATTCGAATGATCCGCTCCCATTTTGAAGAGCATGGGAATGCCCCCATGGTGCGCACATTGTGCAAAGAGACCGGACTTAAACTCAAAGAGATATACGAACTCTTTCCCTTAGGTCCGGCCCGAGGCGCCTGTCGTATTGCAGGACTTCCAAAACCGGACGGCTGTGTGTAGCTTGTGCTGGTATCAATGGATGGCTTTGGGAGCCTTGCTTTTATGTAAAATGCTCTTTATTGTGCGTTTATGGAGTCTGATCCGTGCAGGGGCCCCCAAAGATCTCTCGAAACCAATGGGGAGTGTATGCAAAGGAGTCGTCTATTCCTACACAAAAGCTATGTTGCCCCACCATAAAGAATCAGCCCGCCTCCACCTGCCTACTTTTACGGCAGGTTTGGTTTTTCATGCAGGTATCTTTCTCAGTATCTTAACTTTTATTTGGTTTATTGTTACCACTGTTTTTGATTGCTCCATGCCGCAAATGGTGACGGATAGCTGTGGTGGCTTTCTTGTGGCAACGACCGGGTGCGGCATGGCCATCCTGCTTAAACGTCTTTTTAATAGGGAACTCAGGGCCCTTTCGTGTGCCGACGACTATATTTCCAATGGAATTTCCTCTTTATTTCAGTTAGCAACAGCCGGTTACCTATTTTTCCACGAGCCGCTCTCTTACTACATCGTGGCCTCACTCTTCTTTTTGTGGCTTCCGATGGGTAAAACCCGCCATTTACTCTACTTTTTTGCTGCAAGGTTCCACCTCGGTTTCTTTTATGGACGCCGCGGCAGTTGGCCAATAACCCGTGAATAGTATGACGACACCACCCGATTCCAAGCTACAAACCCACTTGAACAGTTGTGTCCGCTGCGGATTATGCGCCGACAGTTGTATGTATTATAAGGCATATAAGGAGGCGAAATACATTCCTGCCGCTAAAGTAAAAATCGTCACTGCTGCCTATCGGCGCTTTCCCAAGAAAAAGATCAGCGAAAAGATGCTCCGAGAGATGGTCGACTTGCTCTTTGGTTCCTGCACTATGTGCGGACGATGCGTAAAACATTGTTCTATTGGAGTCGACATTCCTTACCTCGTAAGAAAGGGGCGGGAGATAGTGGCCGCCATGGATAAGGTGCCTTCAAGCCTTCAGGCTACCGTAGATGCCGCCCTCCGGAGCGGCAACAATATGGCTATACCTGCCGATGAATTTAGAGATACCATCCAATGGATGGAAGAGGAGTTACAGGACGAAGTAAACGACCCTGCCGCCTGCATTCCCTTAGACCAACCGCAAAAGAACATTCACTATACCTTAAACCCCAGAGAGCCTAAGTTCTTTCCCCTCTCCATTACCGCCATGGCCAAAATTTTTTATGCGGCCCGGGAGCGTTGGACGCTATCCTCCAAATTTTACGACGTAACCAATTACGGACTCTTTAGCGGAGACAACAGCGCAGCTCGGCAAATCGCCGGCAATCTTTACGACGAAACCCATCGCCTGCAGGCTGATCGTTTGGTATTGGGCGAATGCGGACACGGCACCCGTGCTTCCCGCTGGGAAGGGCCCAACTGGTTACAAACCGCCTGCGATTTTGAGGTACTGTCCGCCGTTGAGCTAATGGGTGAATACATCAGGCAAGGACGTATCCGGTTGGATAAAACCCTAAATCAAAAAATATATACTTTACATGACCCCTGTAATTTGGTACGCAACGGAGGATTATGTAACGAGTTACGCTTTGTCGTCCAAAATGCGGTTGTCCATTTGGTAGAAATGACGCCGCACGGAGTCGACAACTTTTGTTGCGGAGGAGGCGGAGGCAATTTAGCTATGAGCGAATACAACGAACGCCGCCTTAAAACAGGCGCCATCAAGGCCGAACAGATTCGCCAAACCGGAGCCAAGGTGGTGATTACTCCCTGTCATAATTGTGTAGACCAATTGATACAACTCAACCATACCTATAAGCTGGGCGTGGAAATCAAAACCGTAGCCGAAATTGTAGCCGATGCATTGATATTAACCTGAAAACTATATGAGCAAACTGATCTATTTAGACAATTCCGCCACCTCTTTTCCAAAGCCCGAAGAGGTATACGATTTTATGAACACCTTCTACCGCAAGCACGGCGTAAACCCCGGCCGTTCCGGTTTTGATGCCGCCATGGAGACAGAAGAAGTGGTGCATAATACCCGCAAAATGCTCACCAAACTCTTTAACGGAGGGGCAGATTACAACCGTCTTACTTTCAGCTACAACGCTACAGACTCCTTAAATCTGATCATCAACGGATTGATAGAGCCCGGCACACACGTTGTGACTACTATGCTGGAACACAATTCGGTATTACGTCCTCTCTATGTACATCAGCAAGCCGGAACCATAGAAGTGACACATGTAGCTTTTGACCCCCTAACCGGATATATTGACCCTAAGGAGTTGGAAAAAGCGATTCGTCCCAACACCAAATTTATGGTTGTTACACACTGTTCCAACGCCTTAGGGACGGTTCAGCCTTTGTCCGAAATTGGGGCAATATGCAAGAAAAACGGCATTATCTTTGTGGTAGACGGAAGCCAGGGCGCCGGATGTAACGAGGTAGATATGCAGGAATGGAATATTGATTGCTACATATTTACCGGACACAAATGCCTGATGGGGCCTACCGGAATAGGCGGCTCATACGTGCGCGAAGGAATTACCATCAAGCATACCCGTGCAGGAGGCACCGGAGTACGGTCAGCCTATCCTGCTCATTTAGAAGAGTATCCTTACCGCTTAGAAAATGGAACCCTTAATCTTTTGGGTGTAGCCGGTTTGCATGCCGGCATCAAATGGATTACCCGAGAAGGCATCGGCAACATCCACAACCGCACCATGGCTTTGTGGGAAAAACTGCGAAACGCCCTGTCTGAGGTTAAAGGAGTGAAACTCTACTGCGCCGCCAACAAAGAAAACCACAATCCTGTATTGAGCTTTAATATTTCCGGCTGGGAGGCCTCAGACGTAGGTACCCTTTTGGACGTGGACTACCATATTGCCGTACGCACGGGCCTTCAATGCGCTCCCAAAGCACACGAATGTATAGGTACCTTTGCTACGCACGGCACCGTGCGCATGAGTATAGGAGCTTTTACCACCATAGAAGAGATTAATACGGCTATTGAAGCTGTGCGTGAAATTGCGGCCATTAAAAATTAAAATGAAAGAATACCGCTCATACACCCTTCAGAATTACCAAGAAATCCCCCAATCTGCTTCACTTTCCAACAAAGACCGAGAGGCCATAGAGGTGGTAGGCCGCGTGCTTCCGTTTAAAACCAACAATTACGTAACCGATGAATTAATCCAATGGGGCCAACTAAAAAATGACCCCATTTTTACGCTAAATTTTCCCCGCAGAGCGTTGTTGTTGCCCCATCATTATCAAGAGGTAAAAGAGTTGATGGCAAAGAGCAGGGAGGAGGCCCTCAAAGCCTCCCTTACTCAAATTCGCAGGGAACTCAATCCCAATCCATCGGGGCAGGAATACAATGTTCCCGAATTTAGAGGAGTGCGCCTCCACGGATTGCAGCACAAATACCGCGAAACGGTATTGCTTTTTCCCCGCCCCGGACAGACCTGTCATGCCTATTGTACTTTTTGCTTCAGATGGCCCCAATTTTCTAACCTCCAAGAAATGAAATTTTCTATCCATGAGGATTATAAACTCTATTTAGCCTACATTAAAGCCCATCCAAAGGTTACAGATATCCTCTTTACCGGAGGAGATCCCATGACTATGAACGCCTCCCTGCTCAGGGCGTATATTGACCCCCTGTTATCTGCCGAGATGGAGCAAATCAGGAATATCCGAATAGGTACCAAAGCTTTAGCCTATTGGCCATACCGATTTACTACCGACCCCGATGCCGACGAGGTGCTCAGGCTTTTTGAGTATGTGGTAAAGTCCGGTAAACACCTCTCCATCATGGGACACTTTAACCACCCTGTAGAGCTCTCAACAGATGCTGTTCAAGAGGCCATTAAGCGGATCCGCAGTACCGGAGCACAAATCCGCACCCAATCTCCCGTACTCCGGCATATCAACGATGACCCCAAAGTGTGGGCCGATATGCTGAGGCGTCAGGTAGCGCTTGGCTGTATTCCCTACTACATGTTTGTGGCTCGAGACACAGGAGCCAAACACTATTTTGAAATCCCTTTGGCTCAATGCCAACTGATTTTTAAGGAAGCTTATCAAAAGGTTAGCGGAATTTGCCGCACAGTCCGAGGTCCCAGCATGAGCGACCACGCCGGCAAAATTCAGATATTGGGGGTTAGCGACGACGGAAACCGAAAACTCTTTGTACTTCGTTTTATACAGGGACGCAATCCCGACTGGGTGGCCAAGCCCTTTTTTGCCGAATACAGCGCTACGGCTACATGGTTCGATCAGTTGAAACCTGCTTTTGGCGCCCAAAAATTCTTTTTTGAAGACGAATTAAGTTATTACCTCAGGGATGCCTTAGAGCGCGATGCAGGCGCCTATTGATTCCCTTACTTTTCTTTTTATGAGTGCTTATCTATTACAAAACATTGCTACCGGCAGAATATTTACAGATGAAGGGTGGACGCTGAGCGACCCCGAATACTCCCAATCCACGCTCATTAGGACCATTTACCAAAAGAAACAATTAACGCTCAAAGAGGAACGCTACGGCTTTTACCGCTTTGCCGACTGGCTCCCTGTTAAGCGCTTTTTAGCACATTCGACCCCTCCGGTAACTTTCCGCAGTCAGGAGCTGGCCAAACGGTTAGGATTAGAAAACCTGTACATTACCTTTAACGGCTGGTGGCCGGAGCGGGGTGCCTTGATGGAAACTTGTTCGTTTAAAGAGACCGAAGCATACAGCGCTTGCGGACGTTTGGACGGCAATGTCGGAAAAACCTTAGTGGTAGCCTCTGCAGGCAACACCGCCCGCGCTTTTGCCCGTATCTGTTCGGATAACCACATTCCCCTGCTCCTTTGTGTGCCCCAATCCAACATAGATACCCTTTGGTTCGGAAGGCCCATTCATAAATGTGTACGCTTGGTGTGTACGCCTCCGGGAAGCGACTATTTTGACGCCATCCGCCTGAGTAACACCATTTGTTCTTTAGAAGGATTTTTAGAAGAAGGCGGCGCCAAAAACATAGCCAGACGCGACGGCATGGGTACCACTGTACTCTCGGCCGCTACCCATATCGGAGTCATTCCCGATTATTACGTACAGGCAGTAGGCAGCGGTACGGGAGCCATTGCAGCGTGGGAAGCCAACCTCCGTTTGCTGGAGGATGGTCGATTTGGAAAGAGCGTCATGAAACTTATTACCGTACAAAATCATCCCTTTGTTCCTATGTATGAAGCATGGAACAGGGGCAGCCGTTCCCTCTTTCCCACAGACAGCAATACGGCCTGCCGTCAACTCCTTGAAATCGAAGCCAAAGTACTCTCTAACCGTCAGCCCCCCTACGCAATTTCAGGAGGTCTTTTTGACGCCCTGACGGCCACCAAAGGGGGTATGTGTTCGGTAACCAATCAGGAAATCGCCCAAGCCTCCGCCCTCTTTGAAGAGACAGAAGGCATAGATATTCACCCTGCTGCCGCCGCAGCTTTGGCAGGTTTACGCAAAGAGATGGCTACAGGCAAGATAGACAAAAAGAAAATTATCATGCTCAATATAACCGGTGGGGGCGAAAAACTTTATAAGAAAGGTCGAAAACTTTACCATCTGCAACCTGAACTTATTTTGGACGCAGATACACCTTTAGAAGCCTTACCCTTATGACTTTAAAGCTTCCCTCTTTTTTCCGTCCCAAACTTTTGGACATCTTTACCGGAAAAGAGCCCTATAACCGGCAAACTTTTACTTCCGACCTCGTTGCCGGCGTGATCGTGGGGATTGTTGCCCTTCCTTTGGCAATTGCTTTTGGGATTGCATCGGGCGTATCGCCCCAGCAGGGGATCATCACGGCCATTGTAGCCGGTTTTATCATCTCTTTTTTGGGAGGAAGTCACTTTTTGATTGGAGGCCCAACGGGCGCATTTATTGTAATCGTATACGGGATTGTACAGCAATATGGCATGAACGGATTGATGATTGCTACCGTTTTGGCCGGTATCATGTTGGTGTGTATGGGCGTACTCAAATTGGGTACGATTATCAAATACATCCCCTATCCGATTATTGTCGGATTTACCGGCGGAATTGCGGTGGTCATTTTTTCTACCCAGATCAACGACTTTTTTGGCTTGGGCATTACCCATCAGCCTGCGGACTTTATTCCTAAATGGAGCGCAATCTTTAGCCGTATCGATCATATTGATGTGTGGACAACCCTGTTATCGCTCACTACGGTTGTTATCATCTTTATTTGGCCCAAATACAACAAGAAACTGCCGGGGTCATTGATCGCCCTTATAGTCGTAACGCTCATCAGCCTGTTGCTTGCACATTTTACAGATATTCACATTGATACAATTGGCACCAAATTTCCCGCATTAGCCGGAGGCATTCCTCTTCCCAAAGCAGAAGCGCCTCATATTGACATGGAAGCAATCCGACGCCTTTTTCAGCCCGCCTTTACCATTGCCCTCCTCTGCGCCATTGAGTCGCTTTTAGCCGCTATGGTGGCCGACGGGGTAACGGGTAAAAGGCACGATTCCAATACAGAGTTGATCGGCCAAGGCATTGCCAACCTCATTCCCCCCCTTTTTGGTGGCATTCCCGCTACCGGCGCCATTGCCCGTACCATGACCAACATCAACAACGGCGGAAAAACCCCGGTGGCCGGATTGATCCACGCGGCAGTATTGCTGTTGGTGCTCCTCTTTCTCATGCCTTATGCCGTTTATATTCCCCTCTCCTGTTTAGCAGGTATTTTGGTGGTAGTAGCCTACAACATGAGCGAATGGCGCGCCTTTCGTTACCTGCTCAAAGGAGATAAAACCGATGTGGCGGTGCTCCTGGTCACCTTTGGATTAACAGTGGTCATTGACCTGACGATTGCGATTGAATTGGGTTTGGTGTTGGCCGTTGTCTCGTTTATCAAACGGGTCTCGGAGACTTCGGGCATTAAGGAGATCCAACACCATCTTTTTATGCGCGAAAACGAAGAGGCCATAGACCCCGAAGTGTTGCAGATACCTTCCGGCGTAGAGGTGTACGAGATCAATGGTCCCTTTTTCTTTGGTTTAGCCAACAAATTTGACGATGTTGCCCACGACGTGCCGCACAAAAAGGTAAAAATAAGAATCATCCGAATGAGGAAAGTCCCCTTTATCGATTCCACGGGATTAAACAACCTCAAAAATCTTTGGAAGCGTTCCAAAGCAAACCGGATTCAAATTATCCTCTCAGGCGTTAACGAAGAGGTGCGCGCCACTTTGGAACGCTCCGGCTTTGCCGACCAAATAGGTCGGGAGTACATTTGTCCGCATATCTCCATCGCTATGGATAAGGCGCAACGTTTGTCCGCTTTGCCTTAATCTCTTGAGTTACTTTGTTCGGGTTTCCAAATTTTTATTACCTTTGCTCCAACTTAATCTGAAATGCGCTTACCCTCTCATCATTCTTTCTGTCTGCAGGATGTTTCATGTGTAGGTCGCGGTTGCAATGTGCTCAGTAGTAGTTTCTATTTTCCCTAACAACAAAACAAATTTACTTACTAATTCTTTTACATGATGAAAAATTTATTCTTTTTGACAGCCGTAGTAGCGCTGACG
>WRJW01000202.1 GCA_009778375.1 Bacteroidota bacterium | reverse complement strand
TGCGCCGATGGTACTGCTATACCAGGTGGGAGAGTAGGTAGCTGCCAAATCATAGACCCTTCATCAGCAATGATGGAGGGTTTTTTATTCCGGCACGTTTCTTCCCAATCCCCGGTATAGCAGTACCATCCTTTACGAAGTACCAAGTGGGACCCGACGCCCAAGTTGAGTGCAGAGGCAGCTTGCTGACTGTGCCGAGACGAGCAGGAGGACGGTTGGCGTTAGCCAACAGAGTAGGTAGCTGCCAAATCATAGACCCTTCATCAGTAATGATGGAGGGTTTTTTATTGTTATGCCGTTTTCCGATAACTGAGTACCGCCCAAATATTGGTAAAAAAGGCAAAACCCAATAGTGTCCCCAGTGGTGGTAGCAGGTCAATAATACCGCTCCCTTTGAGGTAAATAGCCCTCATGACCTGTATAAAATATTTGAGCGGATTGATAAGGGTAATGGCCTGCGCCCATTCAGGCATGCTCGATATGGGGGTAAAGAGGCCGCTGATCAGGAGCATAACCACCAAACAGAAAAACATGACAAACATGGCTTGTTGCAGGGTGGTGGAGTGGTTGGATATGATGAGTCCAATTCCCGATACAACCAAGATGTAAATGGCGGCAAAAAAGTAGATGGTCAAAAAAGAACCGGCGGGGGTTAGGCCATATACCCATGCAGCAACGATAAAGCAGAGGGTAAATATCAAAATACCTACTATCCAGTAAGGGATGAGTTTGGCTATGATAAAGGCGAATCTGGAGACAGGAGTCACATTCATTTGCTCTATGGTTCCAACTTCTTTTTCTCCCACAATATTGAGCGCAGGTAAAAAACCGCAGATCAGGGTAAGCAGCATGACCATTATAGCAGGAATCATGAATATTTGATAGTTAAGGTGGGGATTGTAGCGGTATTGTTCTATGACTTTCACGATGGGGAGGGAGGCGGGGGCAAATACGGGAGCCTGTTCGTTACCTATTTCCTGAGCGTATTCCTGCAGGATGCCGGCTAAATAGGAGGCACCCAATCCTCCCTTGACTCCGTTTACGGCATTGGAAGAGATCATCATGGTTAGGTCAGGCCGGATTTCTAAAATAATATCGGCTTTGCCCGATTCGATGCCTTTCATGGCTTGAGAATTGCTTGCCGAAAGGCCGGTAAGGTTAAAGTAGGTAGAGGCTTCGATTTTATGTATCAATCTCCGGGAAAGAGAGGTGTGGTCAAGGTCTACAATGTGTATGTTAATGTGCTTGATTTCCATAGTGGCCGCCCAGGGAAAGACCAGCATGGCCATCAGCGGAAAGATCACCAACAATTTGGGGATAAACGAATGTCGGAATATTTGCTTACACTCTTTTTCTATTAAAAATTTTAACATAAGCATCAGGTTAAGCGTACTTTAAAATTTTTGATACTGACGGAGATAAACAGGATGGCCATGAAAGCGAGGATGCCAAATTCTTTGCGTACATAGTGTACCGGCAACCCCTGGATCATGAGTTTTTTAACGGAGAGGATAAACCACTTGGCAGGTACTGCATGAGAGAGGAGTTGCAGCAATAGGGGCATATTCTCTACCGGAAAAATCATCCCCGAAAGGAGCATTACGGGCATCATCAGCGCCATTCCCGATATGAGCATAGCGGCGACCTGTGTGCGGACAATGGTAGAAATCAGTATCCCCAGCGATAAGGCCACCGTTATAAAGAGGAAAGAAGCGATGAGTAACCAAAAGAGGCTGCCCGAAACAGGCACCCCCAGTACAAAGACAGAGAGGAACAGGATGGTCATCAGGTTGACCATCGACAAGCTAAAATAGGGGACTACCTTGGAAAAGATAAGGTAGCCGGGTCTCATGGGAGAGGCAAGCAGTACTTCCATTGTGCCCATCTCCTTTTCCCGAACAATGGCAATAGAGGTCATCATGGCGCAGATAAGCATCAAAATAAGCCCCATGACGCCGGGTACAAAGTTATAGGCACCTTTCATTTGGGGGTTGTAGAGCATGCGGATTTCCGGAACTATCTGCAGGGGCGCAGCGTACTCCTCCATCCACTCCTGTTGGCAGGCGGCCAAAATATTGGAGGCGTAGGCAACCAGCATGCCGGCCTGATTGGGGTCGGTGGCGTCTGCAAGGAGTTGTACGGCGGCGTCTCCCGTGTGTCGTAACCGTTCCTCAAAGTGGTCGGTAAAGAGGATGGCCAACCGGATGTTACCCTCCTGAAAGAGTTGATTTACAGACTCAAGTTGTTGGGGATAGTATTCAATGTCAAAGTATTCGCTGGCATTGATCCGGTTGATAATGTGTTGGGTCGCTGTATCGTTGGAGGGGTCAAATACTGCAACTCTGGCGTTTTTTACTTCGGTGGTAATGGCAAATCCAAAGAGGATGATTTGAATGATGGGCATCACCAGCAGAATAAGCATACTCCGCCGGTCGCGGAAAATATGGCGGAACTCTTTTTTAATAAAGGCAGATAGTTGTCGTTTCCGCTCCATAGCTTATTCGTTTCTTTGGGCTTGGCGGGCTGATTTCCTGAATACTTCGTCTATGGAGGCGGCCTGAAATTGTTGTTTCAGTTGTTGGGGCGTTCCCAAAGCTTCGATGCGTCCGTCTACCATCATAGAAATACGGTGGCAGTATTCGGCTTCGTCCATATAATGGGTGGTCACAAAGACGGTGATGCCCTGTTGGGCGGCGTCGTAAATCAATTTCCAAAATTGTCGGCGGGTAACAGGATCTACCCCTCCGGTGGGTTCGTCTAAAAATACGATTTTAGGCTCGTGTAAAATCGCAACGGAAAAGGCTAATTTTTGTTTCCATCCAGGAGGTAGAGATTTAACCAAGGCGTTTTTTTCGGCATAAAAACCCAACCTGTGCAGCATGGAGTCTGTTTTATGGGCAATGGTCTTTGGATCAACTCCATAGATACCTGCAAAGAGTCGAATGTTTTCCCATACTTTTAAATCCTCGTACAAAGAGAATTTTTGACTCATATAGCCGATCTTCTTTTTGATCTCTTCCGGCTCTCTGGTGATGTCAAAACCGGCTACCCGTCCCCAACCGGAAGTGGGTTTACTCAGACCGCACAACATACGCATAGCAGTGGTTTTTCCTGCGCCGTTGGCGCCCAAAAAACCGAGCACTTCTCCTTGAGTCACTTCAAAAGAGATGTGGTCTACGGCGGTAAAGTCGCCGAATTTTTTGGTCAAATCATGTACTTCTATCGTGTTCAATTTTTTTGCATTAAATAGATAAAATAATCTTCCAAAGTAGGGGCAAAGGGAGTTACCATATTTTGCGGCGTGTCGATTTGCAGGAATTTTCCATTTTGAATCAGGGCAATGCGGTCACAAAGAGCGGCTTCGTCCATATAGGGAGTAGATACCAATATGGTGATTCCCTGTTGTTTCAACTTTTTGAGCATATCCCAGAACTCCTTTCGCGAAACAGGGTCTACGCCGGTGGTGGGCTCATCTAAGAAGAGGATGGCGGGTTTATGGATCAGGGCGCAGCTCAGGGCTAACTTCTGCTTCATTCCTCCCGATAATTTGCCAGCTCTTCGCTCATTAAAGGGTTCAATCTGTTGGTAAATATCTTTGATTAAATCGTAATTTTCACTAATAGAGGTATTAAATACGGTGGCAAAAAGCTCTAAGTTTTCGCGTACCGACAAATCCTGGTAGAGCGAAAAACGTCCGGGCATATATCCGATTTGGTTGCGGATTTTTTTAAAATCGTGTACTACATCCAAATTCATGACTTTAGCGCTGCCGCTGTCGGGCAACAACAGGGTGGTCAGGATGCGGAACAGCGTTGTTTTTCCGGATCCGTCGGGGCCAATGAGGCCAAAAATTTCTCCGGCCTGCACCTCAAAGTTCAGGTCGTTAAGAGCTTGCACCGCTCCATAGCTTTTGCAGATATGCCGGACGCTGACCATTGGTATTAAAACCTAACCTCTCCGTACATGCCGATTTTGAGGTAGCCGTCGTTGGGTACCGCAATTTTTACGGCGTAGACCAAATTATCGCGCTCGTTTCGGGTTTGGATATTTTTGGGGGTAAATTCTGATCGGCTCGAAATCCAACTTAAGCGACCCTCATAACTTTTGCCCTCTTTTTCTCCAAAGTCGGCCCAAACCGTGACTTTTTGTCCGAGTTTGATTTGAGACAATTGGGCGGAGGTAAGGTAAGCCCTCAAGTAGAGATGCTCCATATCGGCCACTTTAAAGAGGGCCCTGCCGGGGAGGCCCAATTCTGCGCACTCGGCATATTTGACCAATACGGTTCCGTTAATGGGGCAGGTAATTATGCTTTTGACAATCTGGTCGTCGATTTGGGCTATCTGCATCTCTAAGGCCAGCAGCTCTTGAGTGATGCTTTTGTTGCTGTTTTGCAGCAGGTCGGTTTGGGCGGCCAACTGCTTTTCCAATACATTGATGGAAGCCCTGATGTCGTCTACCTGTTTTTGGTTGGCGGCGTTGGCAAGGAGTAAATGTTCAAATCTTTGCAATTCATGCTGTTGAGTGGATATTTGCGCGTTGATAGCCGCGATCTGTTTGGGAATATCGGTTTTACGGCTTTCGACGGCTTTGAGGCTGGCAGACAACTGTAATTTTTTAAGATACAGGGGAATGGTGTCGATATACCCGATCTGCTGACCTGCCATCAGCAAGGTGCCTTCCTCTATATCTAATTGCATAATCAGGCCGGATGCCTGTGCCGAAACGACTACTTCGGTGGCCTCAAAGACCCCCGAAGCATCGGCCTTTTGGCGGCGTCCTCCTCCGGAGTTACAGGCGCACACAGAGGCAACTCCTATGGCGACAAAGATTTGTAAAAAATGTTTCATATTAATTTGTACTGTATTTTAGATCGTAAATAGCGGTGAGTAATTCTATTTCACGGCTCATTTTTTCCTGTTTGGCCAAATATTCGGCATGGAGTTCGCGCATCAGTTCGGTCACGCTCAACGTTCCGTTGGCGACTTTAACTTCTGCGGCCTTGCGGATATTTTCCCGGAGGGCAATCACTTCGTCGTCGAATAACATCATTTGGCGAATTTCTTCTATGTGGATATTTTGCTGCGTCATGTCAAGGTTTATGTGGTAGAGAAAGGTCTCTTGCAGCACGGCCACATTTTGTTGATTCAACGCTAATTTGAGTCGGTCGTTCTTTTGGGTGTAGAGGGCTCCAAAGTTCCAGGCCATCCGAATGCCCCCAATAAAAAAGGGAGCAAAATTCCGGTCGAGCATATTGAGGCCGGGGCGGCCGTAGCCTCCCTGAACAAAGAGGTTGAACCGAGGCATATAGCCGATGGTAAGGGCATTCTTTTGGATTTCAAGCAATTGGTTTTGAACCTCGAAAAGTTTGAGCTCCGGACGATTGATCTGATGGGATATAAAAACAGTATCCGGATTGGGTTTTGTTAAGCGCGTAGATTCGTCTACACTTTGTCCGATCATGGCCCCCAGCACTTCTAAATAGGCTTTACGGCCCGATACAAGTTGCCGGTATTGCTGCCGGGCTTTAAGTTGTTCTACAGAGACGGCGTCCAAATCGGCCTGGTGGGCGACCCCGTTTTGCAGATAGCTCCATATCAAGGCGTAGTTCCGTTGGAGTTCTGCTTGAAGCGTTTGGTTTTGAGCGATGTGCGCATCCCACAGCAAAATTCCGAAAAAGAGTTGGTTGACCCTCTTTTCCAAGGCATATAAATCAACCGTTAATTGCTCCTGCTCTACAGCTTGGCCCGCTTTTACCATAGATTTTTGGGTACGAACCGCTCCTCCGTCCCAAAGGGATTGGGATATATCCAAAGTGGCTGCGTACTGATCTTTGGGTAGACCGTCTATGGGAATGCCGGGGATGCGCAGGGGCAGAGCGGTTACGTCGGATTGATAGGAAGCCCTTGCGGAAAATTGGAATTGAGGTAAATATCCTTTTCCGGCATTGGAGAGGTTGTATTCTGCGGTTTTGCCTATGATGTCGTAGCGTTGAATGATGGGGTAGTTGGCTTTGGCCCATTCCTGACACTGTTCAATGGTAAGCTGGGCCTGCAGGGCGATGGGAATAAAGAGAAAAAAGAGAAAAAAACGTTTCATGATGGTCTGTTTTGGAGGGTAATCAGGGTGATTTCGGGTTTGCTTCCAATGCGCATGGGGTAGAGTACATAGCCTAAGCCCTCGTTTACATAAAGGTAACGCCCATTGCGCTCATACACTCCCGACCAACAAGCATACATCCATGCTGCCGGAGACCATTGCAAACGGCCTATCCTTATTTTTGCCTGCATGGCGTGGGTGTGGCCGCTCAACATCAGGTCGATGGGGGTAAAGGCAGGGTCATCCTGCATGGTTTCCCATACTTTGGGGGTATGGCAGAGCAGGATATTAAATTGCGAGGCGTCGAGTGAATGGGTGGCTAAATGAGGGTTATAATCGGTAAGCGAGTCGGGAAAATAGGGAGGGATGGGCGGATAGGGGAGTCCGCATAAACCTATGGAATCTTGATTCTTAACTATTTGAACGGATTCGTTTTGCAATATTTTCCATCCCATTTTCCGTTGTCGGAGCAAAACCTGTCGGGTATTTTCTAAGGGACTAAGGCCGAATTTTGCGGCCTGTTTTCCAAAATAAGGCCCCATGTCGTGGTTGCCCAAAATACTAAAGACCCCATCCGGCGCTTGTAGCTGGGATAAAACAGACTGAACCTCCGGCGTGATTTCGTCAGCGTACATATTTATCAAATCTCCTGCAAAAAAAACAATATCGGGGTGCAACTGATTGGTTAGCGATACGAATTTTTGTAAGAATTGCTGCTGCCGACTCAGGTTGCCCAAATGCAAGTCGCTAAAAAGCGCTATTTTATAGCCGTTAAAGGCAGGCGGAATTTTGGATGATGCCACCGTAATGTGCTTGATTAGAAAATGGCGGGTATTGTAAAAAGCTCCTTTACACAGGAAAAAAGCAACCATCAAGGCTAAAGCAATACTCCATCGTCCCATCCATCTAAAGAGAAACCAGACACATTTAGGTATGGCATTCAAAAAGAAAAACCAGGCCAACCATAAGGGGAGGGGAGATATGGAATGGGGGCCGTAAAAGGGCCAGCGAAAGGCTAAAAAGATGAAAATAAAAATAAAGAGGTCAACGGTCAAAGCATATACACAAAAAAATAAACGTATCCATTTTTTTTTCGAACAGGCTTCCTTTTGTCGAAAAATACGAGTATATATTTGATAGTCAATAATAAGTGCGCAGACAATAAGCGCAATAATAAATAACATCCTCATACTGCAAAGATATAAAAAACTTTAAGGTATTGCAGGGTGAGCAAAATATATTATATTTGCGCCGCAAGATCAGTTCACTATCAACAATTAAATATTCAATGATGAAAAAATTATCCTTTACCCTCCTTTTAGCGGCACTCTTTTGCCTTGCCGCCTGTGGCAATAACCAAAACAAAAAAGCAGAAGCTGTTGTAACAGACACCGAAGCTTGCTGCGATGACGATACCAAAGCTTGCTGCGACGACAACACCAAGGCGTGCTGTGGCGATGAATGCGATGGCACTTGTGACGATAATTGCGAAGAAGGCTGCGAGCACCACAATAACGAATAAAGCATATAGACTTACGGTTTATTAGTTTTGGCAGCGGAAGCAGCGGCAACGCTTGTTACGTTGGCAATTTATTTCAGGGTATTATTATTGATGCCGGCGTGAGTCCCCGCGCCTTAAGGAGAGGAATGACGGCGGCAGGCCTTTCTTTACATTCTGTATCGGGGGTTTGCATTACCCACGATCATGTTGACCACATTTTGTATGCTGGGGCGTATGGAGAAAAGTTAGGCGTTCCGGTATATGGTACTGATTTGGTACATACCGGTATAGCTAACCATCCCCGAACAAAAATCAAGATTGGAGCTTCTAAACGGGTGATCGCAAAAGATGCGCCTTTTTGCATCGGTCCTTTTGAGCTTACTGCTTTTGAGGTACCCCACGATGGTTGTGATAATGTGGGTTACAGGATCAGGTATCAAGAAAAAACGTTAGTAATAGCTACTGATTTGGGGCATATTTCTCAAGAAGTGGCGGCCCAAATATCCCAAGCCCATTATTTGGTATTGGAAGCCAACTACGATCGTCAAATGTTGGAAAGGGGCAGGTATCCCGTTTTTTTGAAGCAACGTATCCGACACAAATATGGTCATCTCTCTAACGACGACGCGGCCAATTTTTTGGCATCGACTGCACTGCCCAATCTTTCTCAACTCTTTTTATGCCACCTGAGTCAGGAGAATAACCTTCCGGAATTGGCGTTGAACACCGTAACTGCCGCTTTAGCGGGCAGAGGATGGAAAGTAGGCGTCGATATTCAGGTACATTGCCTGCCCAGAGGCAAGCCTTCTGAGTCTTATTTTTTGTAATCTACTTTGTCAGATCAAAGCAAAAGAGCAAGTCGTGATCCCGAACGTAAAGTTTGCCGTTGGCCACGACCGGATGGGTCCATACCTGATTGTCCATAGTTTCTATGGTAGTCCGCTCCGGGATAGGTAATTGGCCAAACTCTTTCCATCCTTCGGGTGAAGCTGCTGTCACGGTGAGTAATCCGGTAGTCATGTCGAGCAGGAGGAGGCGGTCATTAACCGCGATCAGGGATCCTTTACCTGCCTCCCGACTCCGTTGCGTCCAAACATTTTCGCCTGTGTTTACATCTTGGCACACCCAGCCAAAGGTTTCGGAATAACCATAAACGTATCCATGGATCAGTACGACGCCCCCATGATGATTGACCATGTTTTTGTTGGCATAAAGCGTCTGGGCCTTAAAGGTATCGCCCTCTTTGCTCAATTGGATCAGGATGCAGCCAAAGTTGTATCCGGTAGTTACATAGACTAAATTGTCAAAAACAATCGGCGTGGAGATGACGGCTGTTTTAAATGCGGGGGCGTCGACTTTCCACAACACCTTTCCGTCTTTGGCCGCTACGCCTGCAATGCATTTTTCGGTCAGTTGGATATACTGCCTTATCCCTGCTACCTCGGTTACCACAGGAGAAGAGTAGGTACATTTGTCGGTCAATTCCGATGCTTTCCATACAACGGCGCCGCTCTGTTTATCAAAGGCCATCAGGGAGCCTTGGCTGCTGCCGGGTGCGCAAATAACCAAATTGCCGTCCACCAAAGGGGATTCGCTAAAACCCCAATCTGTCATGAGCGCCCCTCCAAAGTCTGTTTGAAAATCGTGCTGCCAGATCATTTTTCCGTCCGTTGCAGCAAGGCAGTGTAGTTGTCCTCCTCCCCGAATAAGGTAGAGGTTGTCGCCATCCACGGTAACAGAACCTCGAGGTCCGTTACCGCGGTTTTGAAAAGAAACATGTTCTTCGCCAAGGATTTGTTTCCATTTTAGATGGCCGGTTTTGGTGTCTAAGGCAAAGGCAAAATCGTTTCCACCTCCGGCGCCTTGACCGTACAGGGTATTTCCTACAATGGAAGGGGCGCTAAATCCCGATCCTGCTTCCCGAAAGGTCCACATAAGAGGAGGCTGGTGCTCTGACCAATCCAACCGGAGTTCGGTAGTTGTCAACAAGTTATTGCGATTAGGGCCCTGCCATTGGGGCCAATCTTGAGCTTGAAGGTTAATCCAAAGAGTCGTTAACGTGATAATCAAACTGATTGATAGAAGCGTCTTTTTGTTTTTTGTATTCATCTGCGTATGGGTATTGATGGATTTTGTCTGCAAATATAGAAAAAAAAGCCCTCTTTCGAGGGCTCAATCTATTGTACAATCCTCCTTTCGGAGTCGCTCGCGTTTACTTTAAATACAATCCACAGTTTATCTCCGACTATTTTGATGATCTCAAGGTAGTAGAGGGAGGTGGCGGTGTCGTTGTTTATGTAGATCTTTCCTCCGGTGTATTCCTGTACACCAATAATATCGTCAAATTCTATAATTTCAAATTCGTCCCCATTATTTTTGGTAATCCGTCCCGATTTGTAGAGGGCAGATGCAAAGAGGTTTCCGCCTTTATCGGTGATATAAATGTAGGGATGTTGGTCATTGATCTCTGTTGTTCCGGCTCCATCATCTTCCCAGCGCGGGGTGGCATCGTTTTTGAAATCCAGGTAAGGGTCGTCTCCCTGGGTAACGTTGATGGTCAATTTGTCGCCGTTGTTGGCCATTAAGATGATGGTTCCTTTACGGGTGCCGGGCTGGTCGTTGGGAGCAGCGGTAAAGGTAACGGTACCGGAGGCGCCCACAGGGTTTATGTCGGTTATCCATACAGGTTTGGACTGCACCACCCAGGACTGTGCGCAGATAATGATCAGGTCTTTGGGGCCGCCGTGTCCATCGTAGGAGAGGGTAGTCTGGCTCCCCTCGAATATGCTGGGGAAACAGCAATCGACGTTCTTGCAACCGGTGATCGCTAAAGCCGTTAGTAGAATGTAAAAGACAGAAAGTCTGATATTTGTTGTAGTTTTCATAGTCGTATTTTAATTAACGGTTACATATTTCCAAATCTTAACGGTCGGATTAGTCGTCGAGAAAGCTTCGATCAGATAGGTACCCTTGGTGATAGGCGTATAGGCTGGGCCGGGAATAATTTGGCCGTTTACGCTAAATTTGGTAAGTTCTGCATCCCACCCCTCAATGATAGCCAGGTTCATCTCTACGCCTACACTCTCGGTATCTTGCAGATATTTGAACACAGGAACAAAAGGTTTGGTTGTCCATTGCGCCGTGAGCGTTACATCTACATTGCCGATATCGAAATATTCACCGGCTTTGTATATTTTACTGTCCTGACTGTTTAACCAGCCCCCAAAGACCTGGCCGGGAACCGGAGCAGAAAGAGTATTGCTCATAACCTTAACCGCAGCTCCTTGTGCGTAGGGATTGAAGCCGTCTACCGGTACCGATCCGCTGCCGCCGTTTGCCGCATACGTTACGGTACAGGCCAAAGCCCAACGGGCTGTAAGGGTCACCGAAGCAGCAGGCATGGGGAATGTTTGACCGGGTATCCAGTCGTTTGTACCATCGTTCCAGCCGACTAAAATGTAGCCATTTTTTACAAGAGGATTGACAGGAGGAATGGAGGGAGGGTTGTCTCCGATATTAGCCAAAACCGTTACCGTTTCATTTGCAATATAAGGGCTGTATACATCTTCCGGAGCGTTGCCGCCATCTTCTGTGCCGTCTCCGACATAGGTAACGGTGTATTCATCTATCCATTTGGCCGTCAGGATTACATCTTGACCAGGCATAGGGAACCACTGTCCTTCTTGATAGATTTTTGCATCATAATTGGAAATCCAACCGCCAAATCTGGAGCCGGTTTTTTTGAGAGTACCGCTGTTGCCGTAAACATTTACCGTTTGACCTGGATAAAAGAGGGCATCCGCAACGGGTAGTACGCCGCCCCCGTCAGCGCCTCCGTCGGCGTAGGTTACGGTGTACAGTTTAACCCACTGGGCTATTAGTATTACGTCGTGATCAGGCATGGGAAATGTTTGGCCGGCTTGGTAAATGGTGGTTCCGCCATCGGGAGACCAGCCGCCAAAGGCCCAGTTACCGCTTTTTATATAGTCAATGTTATCCAGAACGGTTACCTTTTGGCCGCGCAGGTATTGAGTATCATCTACGGGAGGAGTACCGCCTGTATCGGCCTCTCCGCCTTCGTAAGTTACGGTATATACCTTTGTCCAAACTGCCGTTAAGGTCACCGTATAATCGGTCCCGTCAAAAATAATATAACTGGGATGGCTGTTGACGTCGAGCGTGTTGCCGCTCTGATAAACAGTTGTTTCGCCATCGGGTGTCCAGCCTCCAAACGCATAGCCGTTCCTTACGAGGAGGCCGGTATTGTCCAAAACCAGAGGCTCGGTGCCGTCAAAGGTATAAGTATTTGGGTCGGCCGGTACTGCACCGCTGTTATGGAGGGTACTCTCGTAAACAACCGTGTAATCAACGGGGGTCCATTTGGCTTTGAGTTCTACAGGCGTATCCCAATAATTCCAATTTAACCAATCTGTTACAAGTTGTGCATCTGTGCCGTTAAACGTGTAAAAAGGAGTACCTGCAAAGTTGGTGGCATCAAAGTAGCCTTCGAAGAGGTAGCCTGCTTTGGTCGGAGCTTTCACCGTGGCCGGAAGATGGGGATTATAGTCGTCGGAACTGGTAGTGGGCAGGTGCACGCAAAAACTGTAGGGAGAAATTTGGGGATATTGGGTTTGAGCGCCATCAATACCTCCGTCATCGTTAAAGTACACTTCATATTCGTAGCCGATAAAGGTGATGACTACCTCTCCGTCCCTGCGTCCGGAAGTACGGGATTGATCTGATGGCAGCGAACCACGCAGGTGTGTGGGCAATTGGGCTGCTGTTTTGGCAAAAGAGGCGCTTGTTACGGCGCTTTTGCCGGCGGCTCCACCTCCTCCGGCGTTATTGCCTGTCTGCTGGTCGGCAAAGCCGCTTTGTCCGCCGCCACCGACAGCGCCGTCCCATCCGCCGCCGCCGCCGCCGCCGCCGCCGGTGCCTG
>WRJW01000201.1 GCA_009778375.1 Bacteroidota bacterium | reverse complement strand
GAGGGAGAATTTACCCAAAGCGAAGAGCTCAAAAATGTAATCGTAGCCAACTACGGAGGAAGGGAAATACGCATCTCGGACGTAGCCACAGTCACCGATACCATCCGTAAGATGAATGTCGAAGAGACCATCAACGGCCAAACAGGGGTGCGGATTATCGTGCAAAAGCAATCGGGCGCCAATTCGGTGGCTATTGCCCGCGAAATCCATAAAACCCTGCCCGACCTAATCAAAACATTGCCGCCCGATGTGACCATAGGCACCCTTTTTGACACCTCTTCCTACATTACGGGGAGTATCAACAGCTTGACCGAGACGGTATTATTTGCTTTTTTATTTGTAGTGCTGGTTGTGCTCTTTTTCCTCGGACGCTGGAGGGCTACCATTATTATTGCGCTGACCATTCCCATCTCCCTGATATCTGGCTTCATCTACCTGTTGTTCATTGGGGGCACCATCAATATCATCTCGCTCAGCTCCCTTTCCATTGCCATTGGGATGGTGGTGGACGACGCCATTGTGGTACTCGAAAATATTGTCAAGCACTTAGAACGGGGCGCCCGACCTAAAGACGCTTCGGTGTATGGCACCAACGAAGTATGGTTAGCGGTGATTGCCACAACCTTAACAGTAGTGGCTGTATTCCTTCCTTTGACCATGGTGGGCGGGATTGCCGGTATTATGTTCAAACAGTTGGGGTGGATAGTATCGATTGTGATTGTGGTTTCGACCGTTACCGCCATTACCCTTACGCCCACCTTAACCGCGCTAATGTTGCGGTTTAGGGCAACGCATACCTACAAGGGATTGGGAATCATATTCAAACCCATCGATAAATTTTTAGATAAATTGGACAATGTCTACGCAGCCATGTTGACGTGGACTGTCCGACACCGCACGGTAACCATTGTGGTGACGTTCCTCATCTTTTTATCCAGCGTCTTACTATTAAGTCAGGTGCCTACCGAATTTTTTCCCTCTTCCGACAACGGACAGATCAGTGCTTCGGTAGAACTGCCCGTTACGGCAAATTTGGGACAAACCAAGGAGCTTGCCCATCGGATAGAGCGTGCATTTGTAGCGCAATGTCCGGAAATTGATCGGATTTCTGTCAGTTCCGGCGCCGACGATCAGGCCGGTTTTGCCGCTTTGTTTGGGAATTCCGGCACCAACGCCATCAGTTTTATGATTGTACTTCGTGATGTAAAAGAGAGAAAATCAGTAGGTCAAAGGAGCATGAACGAAGTTGGCGAGATCATGCGTCAAGAAATTGCCAAATACCCCGAAGTGGTAAAATATACCGTTTCTCCCGGAGGAAGCAGAGGTGGCGGCATGATAGGCGGCGGCAGTACCGTTGACGTAAATGTATTCGGCTACAACTTTGATCAAACCACCGCCTTGGCCCACGAATTGGCCGAGCGCATGGGCAAGATTAAAGGAGCCAGAGACGTAACCATTAGCCGCGAAGAGATGAGAATGGGTCTTCAGGTTGATTTTGATCGGGAAAAATTAGCGAAATTCGGTATCAATACCGCCACGGCGGCCACCTTTGTACGCAACCGGATCAACGGATTAACGGCCTCTTTGTATCGTGAGGATGGAGAAGAGTATGATATTGTGGTGCGTTATGCCGAGCCCTACCGCGAATCGATCGAAGATATTCAAAACATCACCCTCTACAATGGTCAGGGCAGAGCCATTCGCCTGCACGAAGTAGCAAATGTGGTAGAACGTTTTACCCCTCCAAGAATTGACCGCGAAGACCGGCAGCGGGTAGTCACCGTTTCGGCAGCCCTTTCGGGTGCAGCATTGGGAGAGGTGGCGGCAGCCGCTCAAAAAGAGATCGACCAATTGGTACTTCCGTCCGGCGTTGAGGTAGTGATGTCGGGATCAGTCCAAGACCAAAAAGAGTCGTTTGCCGATATGTTTACCTTGTTATTTTTGATCATTATCTTGGTTTATATTGTGATGGCTACTCAGTTTGAATCGTTTAAAATGCCGTTTATCATTATGCTTTCTGTGCCTTTTGCCTTTACCGGCGTCTTTTTGGCCCTTTGGTTGACCAACATTCCGTTGAGCCTGATCGCCCTGATCGGGGCCATTATGTTAGTGGGCATTGTGGTAAAGAACGGTATTGTGATTGTAGACTTTACCAACCTTCAGCGCGAACGTGGCCTTTCGCTCAACCAGGCCGTAATTACCGCCGGCAAATCGCGTCTCCGTCCCGTACTTATGACCTCCCTTACTACTATTTTGGGAATGATTCCCCTGGCGATTGGTTCGGGAGAGGGCTCAGAGATATGGCAGCCCATGGGTATTGCCATAGTCGGGGGATTAACTTTTTCTACCATTTTAACCCTTTTGGTGATTCCCGCCGTATATTCGGCCTTTAATGCCGGCAAGGTCCAAAAAGAGCGAACAGCCAATAGGATTGACGTATAATTTAATACATAGATTATGAAAGCAGTATTTATCGTATATGGACAATCGCTTACCGAACCTGTAGCGCAATTGTTGCAAAAGATGGACATTAGGGGTTTTACCCGGTGGGATGAGGTGCATGGTCGGGGCAGCGATAAGGGCGAACCCCATTTTGGCACCCATGCCTGGCCTTCGAGAAATGGATCGATCCTCGCTGTTACAGAGGACTTAAAGGCAGAGACCCTGATAGGTGCGCTCAAGCAGTTAAACCTCCAAGCTGAACAGCAGGGGCTAAGGGCTTTTATTTGGGATGCAGAATTGGGGGTATAAAGATTTTTATTATCTTTGCCTCACAAATCTAATCAATCAACGTTATTATGGCCTTAGCAGTAAATGATGTAAATTTTAAAGAAGCAGTATTAAACGCAGATCAGCCCGTAGTCGTAGATTTTTGGGCAACGTGGTGCGGCCCGTGTCGCATGATTGCCCCGCTGGTAGACGAACTGGCTACGGAGTATGAAGGCAAGGCAATTATTGCCAAGTGCGATGTGGATACTTCGTCCGAAGTGCCCCTTAAATACGGCATTCGCAGTATTCCTACCCTTCTCTTTTTTAAGGGAGGAGCGCTCAAAGACAAAATTGTGGGGGCCACCACCAAGGCCGCGATCAAAGCTAAAATAGAAACACTATTCTAATTAAACCAATATGAAAAAGATTACATTAAGCATTTTAGCTCTTTTCTTCTCTTTTGGACTCTCAGCCCAAACCCATTTTGGCATTAAGGGCGGCCTAAACTTTAATAGCAGTAAAGATATTCATTTTAAGGAAATTACGACTGATTCTGACACATGGAATACTACCGGTTGGCACGCAGGCATCCTCTTGCACGCAAAATTGCCTTTGGGATTTGCCTTTCAGCCGGAATTACTCTATTCTGTAAAACATTATGGAATAAGAGATTATAAATTCGACTTCAATTATGTTGAGTTACCTTTGGGGATTCAATGGGGCATTGATCTGATCTTGCTCCGCCCCTTCGTTTTTGGATCGCCATATTTAAGTTATTTGGCAGCCACCGGGGGCAAAGCAAAAGAGTGGGACGGCATAAAGAATTTTGGCTACGGGTTCGGGGCAGGTTTTGGCCTTGACCTCTGGAAACTTCAGGTTATGGCCAAATGGAACTGGGCTTTGGGTACATTGGGCAATATTGGTAAGACCGACATTGTGTTTGGCAAAAACAACCTGAACGGATTTCAACTTTCGCTGGGGATCTTATTCTAACCGTTTACATATTGTATGGGAAAACGCATCTGTGTCTATTGCGCTTCGAGCAATCGGATCGCTCTTGAGTATGTTGAAGCAGCCGCGCATTTTGCGCGGCTTGCTGCTACAGAGGGGCACAGTTTAGTCTGCGGAGGTACTGCAAAAGGCCTGATGAGCGTTTTGATTGGGGCAACCGTCGAGGCGGGAGGATGTGTCGAGGGGGTTGTTCCGGCATTTATGCATGCTTACGGCTGGACCGACAAACGCCTTACAAAATTGACGGTGACCGAAACCATGTGGGAGCGCAAGCGTTTGCTCATGCAGGATGCTGACGCTATTGTTGCTTTTCCCGGGGCCACCGGCACCCTCGAAGAGCTGTGTGAAGCACTTTGTCTCAAACGATTAGGTAAGTTCACCGGTCCGATTGTTATCTTTAACCAGAATGGGTTTTACGACGCCCTGTTCTGTTTATTTGACCAAATGGTAAAAACGCAGATGTTGGAACAGAGCCAGCTTACAGCATGGACAGTAGTAGATTGGGTTGAGGATATTTTACCGGCCATAGATGCGGATCCTGTATGGATTCCCGATTTAGACCATTATCATGGTTGATATCAGCTTTCTGGAACCGGAATGGAGTCGGTATCAAGCCCTTTTATCTACTGCCATAAGCTCTCCGTATCCTTTGGTATGCCAAATTAATGCCCACGTGACGGCCAGCAGCGGCAAACAAATCCGTCCCATGCTCAGCCTCCTTTGTGCCAAAATGTTTGGGCATCCAACTTCCTTAAGCGTGGCCGTTGCCGTTGTGGTAGAGATGGTGCACACCGCCACCCTGCTCCACGACGACGTGGCCGATCAATCCGATACCAGACGGGGCAAACCGACGGTTCAAAAGCGCTATTCTCCCATCTCCTCGGTGTTGTTGGGTGATTTTTGGCTCGCTCGAGCTTTTCAGTTGATGATGGACCACAAGGGAGAGCATCTGCTTTGTTACTTTGC
This sequence comes from Bacteroidota bacterium, assembly GCA_009778375.1. Taxonomy (GTDB): domain Bacteria; phylum Bacteroidota; class Bacteroidia; order Bacteroidales; family UBA932; genus WRBG01. Next base: position 7,417 of record WRJW01000201.1, on the reverse strand, counting down.
GGACGCGATCCGTGAAATGAGCGAGGGAGAGTTGTTCCAAATCCAAAAAGCTGCTGAGCGACAAACGACGGTGGAGGAATACGAACAAATCATCCGCAAAAAAACAGCCGTTCTGATGGCTTCGGGTATGACAGCAGGGGCTCGCTCGGTAGCCGCAGATGAGGCCTCCTGTACATTAGTAGCCCAAATTGGTCTTTGTTTGGGTATGGCTTTTCAGATTAGGGACGATATTTTTGATTACTCCCCCCAACTTGATACGGGAAAACCGTGGGGACGGGATATCCTCGAGGGGAAGATTACCCTCCCTCTGTTGGGAGCGCTGGTGCAAGCTTCCGAGAAGGGACGGCATCAAGCCGAAAAGTGGATCGGCCAGCTACCCGATCATCCCGAATTATTGCCCTGCATTTTTACCTTTATTAATCAAAATCAAGGGATTGCGTATGCCCAAAAAGCGGTGGAAGCAAAAATCACTACGGCCAAAGCATTGCTGCAACAATGTCCCGACACTCCGGCCCGCAACCAACTGGCCCTGACCATAGACGCTCTTACAGGAAGACAAAGTTAAGGAATCGTAAAGGCCAAATAAGTGATGGGCTTGCCTTGAGCCAAATAGTGTTTTTCGTAGAAAGTTTGAACGCCCAGCATGTCGACCAAATTATGGAGGTTGGCTCCGTACATATCCGGATAAGCATATAGGATATTATAATTCAGCGCTTTAACCTGTTGAAAGGTAAAATCGTACAGTTCCTGGCTGTCGGTTTTAAGGTGGATGGTGGCGCCGGGTCGCAGGAAGCTACGGTAGCGCGCTAAAAATATGGCGTGCGTGAGGCGTTTACGTTCTTTACGGAGTTGCGGGTCGGGAAAGGTGATCCAAATTTCGTCAATTTCATGGGGGGCAAACAGCGACTCAATAAATTCAATTCGGGTACGGATAAAGGCAACATTGGGCAGGGCTTCTTCCATAGCGGTTTTGGCCCCACGCCAAAGTCTTGCTCCTTTGATGTCTATGCCAATAAAGTGGCGATCGGGATATTTACGTGCAAGGGCCAAAGTATACTCCCCTTTTCCACACCCCAATTCCAAGCAGATAGGAGCTTCCCGCTTAAAAACCGATTGGTTCCATTGACCTTTTAAACGCCAATCTTTACTAAAGACCTCTTCAAACTCAGGCTGAAATAAAGAACTGAAACCGGCGTTTTCTTCAAAACGCAGCCATTTATTTTTTCCCATCCCGTTCTTTCTTTACACATAGTCCAACGGAAAAAACTCCTTTAAGTATTTCGGGATCCATCTGATGCCAAAGGTAAAAACGCCAGATTCCTTTTTGGGTAAAGCGAACGTGACTGCAATAGCCAAACCTGAAATCTTCCCAAATCCGATCATAGTTATGGGTTAGCCCCAAAGAAAGGGTATCGGTAAATGATGCTCCGGATGGGGCGTTTACCCGCAGGATGAGAGACAAAGAGTCCGGTAAGTAAGTATTTCGGACCCTGCCGATAATGTCTATGTGATAGCGAGACAGGGAATCCTGCACCGGTATTTCAAAAGCTATCGAGTCGTGCCGGTTCCAGCCATCGGTCCGAATCTCCTCCATCAAGGATGTGTACTCAGCCTCTCCTGCGCAGGATGCAAGTATAACTAACAAACAGAAAAAGAAAGAACCCGATTTAGTCACGAGATGGCTGTCTGTGATTTTTATTCTTATGCCTGCGTCCCCCCTCTTTTTTTCGGGAAATGGAGTCAAAGCGGGTAAGACTGCCTTCGCCCACCGCACTTTTAAATTCGGATTCTTCGTTAGCGCCCCCACCCCCGACCGAGAGCGAAGGGAGTTTAATTCCTTTCGAGTTCATCTGGATAAATTCCTTTACTTTGGCAGCCGGAAGAATAACAAAACGGGAGAGGCTTTGGGGATCATAGCTAAACCACATTAAGCCGCGAAGGATATCGGTTTTGACCAAATAAGCGGGTCCCTCTTCGGTGTCTAAAGGCTGATGTACCTGAGGAAGGTTCTTTTGGGCATCGATGTAAACGGCCGCCTCGTAATTGATGCAACATTTGAGCTTGCCGCATTGACCGGCTAATTTTTGGGGATTGAGGGAGAGATCCTGAGAACGGGCGGCCTGAGTGGTGATCGATCTAAAATCAATCATCCAACGGGAACAACACAGTTCTTGTCCGCAAACCCCAAGACCTCCAATTCGTCCGGCCTCCTGACGGGCGCCAATCTGGCGCATTTCGATCCTGATTTTAAATTCTTCGGCAAAAAGTTTGATTAATTGTCTAAAGTCGACGCGATCATCGGCAATATAATAAAAGGTGGCTTTGGTACCGTCGCCCTGAAACTCCACATCGCCGATCTTCATATTTAAGGCTAAGGAGGAGGCGATCTGGCGGGAACGGATCATGGTTTGGTGTTCACGGCCAATGGCTTCCTGCCATTTTTCCAAGTCAAAGGTCTTGGCTTTGCGGTAGATTTTTTTGTATTCATACGTTTTGGGATCAACGCCGTGACGAATCAGTTGCCTCATTACTACAGGCCCTTCCATGCTGATAATGCCAATGTCGTGACCGGTAGCTGCCTCTACGGCTACAATATCCCCTTTATGCAACACAACACCGGAGGAGTTGATAAAAAAGCCTTTATGCGTATTTTTAAAGCGGATCTCAAACAGCGCATCGGTTTCCGAGGTGGAGAGTCCCGTCATCCAGTCGTAGGTAGAGAGCTTACAGCAACTATTTGTCATTTTGCAATTCAACTCTCCCATCGAACTGCGTTGCAAGCTGCATCCCCGTTGGCAATCGTATTGAGTATGGTTATGGTGGTCGTCTTCTAAGTGGTTCATAATACATGATTACTCCGTAAAGGTAGACATATTTCTCAAAACAGGATCAGCAGGCAAAGAAAAAATGAAGAGACAGGCTATAAAAAACGATCTTGTTGTTCAAGTTGCGGTCAATGTCAGAGAGGGCGTCGTTAAGCGCCGTCGTAGCAACAGGGAAAAAAGACGAAGGTAATCCGGATGCCCAAGTTCTTAGTTTATAAATCTCTTTTTCTGATACATACACGAATTTGTGCGCTTTTAAATGTTCCATATAGACTTCTCTGAGCAACGCCAACAGATGCAGCACGCTTTGTCTTTGAAGTTCCCGTCCTAAGCCTGCCGCTTCTTCGGCCCATTGAATCGAGGCATTCAGGTCTTTGTGCAGGACGCTGTCAAACAAACGGGATGAAAAATCGTTAGCCTCTTCCTGCCGCTCCGACCTCAAGTTGGAATAGAGGGCTTTCCCGTAGCTGCCGGCCGAAATACGGGCCAACCGTTCGGCTTCTAAAGGCGAAATCAACAATTCTTTGGCCAAGGTAGCAGAGAGTTCTTGTGTGCTAATGGGGTTCACGCGAATATTCTGACAGCGAGACCGAATGGTAGGCAGTAACTGTTCGGGATGTTCCGATACTAAAAAGAAATGCGTCCCGGGCGGAGGCTCTTCCAAGGCTTTAAGCAGGGTGTTGGCAGCCTGAATATTCATCCGTTCGGGCAGCCAAATCAATACAAAAGTATACGCTCCGTCAAAAGGTTTAAGGCTGATTTTCTTTTGTATGGCGTCTGCTTCGTGTACGCTGATATTGCCGCTTTTTTTATCAATCCCCAAAGTTTCGTACCATTGGTATTCCGACATATAAGGGTTGGCCAACAAAGCATCTTTCCAAGTTTTTAGGTAGAGGTCGGTAACAGGGTCGGGGTCAGAAGGCTTGACCCTGTTAACAGGTACGGAAAAATGCAAATCGGGATGCACGAGTTTTTGTACTTTGTTGCAGGTCGGGCATTTGCCGCATGCCATACCGTTTTCTTTGACGGTACAGGCCATTTGCTGGGCCAGCGCCAGCGCCAAAGGCAGGGCGCCCACCCCTTCTTCTCCCCAAAAGAGCAGGGTATGGCCTACGCGACCGGCGTTAGCCATATCGATCAGGCGTTCTTTTAACAAGGAGTGGCCGGGTATAGCAGAAAAAAGCATATTGCGAATGTACGATTATTTTTTTAAAATACTCATTTCGCAACGGGAGCACTCAAAGGAGAGCCTAAGGCGATGTTCCTGATTTACTAAATATAGCGGCTCAGGGTTGGTATCTTGGCCGCACAGACCCCATTCGTACTTTAGGCAATATTTGCATAACATCAATTTTTGAGATTGGGCGCCGATTGGAGGAATATGTTGTTTGAGTTCAAGCAGGGCTTGGGGATCGAGTGGGAGGATTGGGCGGGTTTGCGGCCTGAAAAACAATTCGGTTGCCTCTAACAAAGCCTTGCCGAGCTTCCGCCTCCATTCGTTGATTTGGGCGGTCGGAAAAAATTGAGGGGGCTGGTTTACCAGCGAATCTATCCGAAAGAGGTAGAGGTTTTCTGCCGTTTTTTCCAATTGATTGCGTATTTGCAGGTTGGCCTGTTGTGGCTGTTGCGCCGGAGCGCCGTTGCAGGGTATAGACAGGCTGACTTGAGGGCCTTTGGGAATGGATGCTTCCAAGAGGATAGAATCGGGTCTAACTTTAACTTGTAATCTTACTTCAATCAGGCGTTTGGCGCTTTTAGGTTTGGACAGTTCCTTTTCAAACAGACGGTCAGCATTGAGGTAAAGTCTGTTGTCTAAACCTATGGGCGAGGGTGTTTGGAGGGTTGCTATCCAGTGGTAGGGAGAAGAAGCCGGGGTAATGGAATTAATCAGACTGCCGACAAGTTGGTTTTTAGGATTGAGGTAGCAAATTCCGTCTCCGGTTCTGAGGCAGACATCCTGTTGCAGGCGGATCAAGAAACCTCCTCCGTATTGGAGGGCAATAGTGCCGATCTCTCGGCCCCTCGCTTTTCCGTACTCTTTGGTGGCCCAAGGGCCACGGATTCCATGTACATTATAAGAGGTATAACCTCGGGAAAAGGTGCGTTCGGGATTGGGTTCAAAGTTCAGCAGAGAGGCGCCTAAAGATGTTTTAGATCCAGTGGCAAAACGATCTATCCGGCGCCGGTAATAGGCCACCACATTTTTAACGTATTCGCTCTTTTTAAGTCGGCCTTCGATTTTAAAAGAAGATACACCTGCGGCGGTTAGGGCCTCTAAATCATTATCTATGTTTAAATCCTTAAGCGACAATAAATGGCGGTCGCGAACCAAAATCTTGCCCTGGGCATCGGTTAAGTGATACCGGTTGCGGCAAGGTTGGGCACAGGCCCCGCGGTTAGCGCTTCGGCCGGTAAGAAATTCGCTCAAATAACACCTTCCGCTGTAGCATACGCAAAGGGATCCGTGGATAAAACTTTCTAATTCAACGGTGGTGTGCTTCCTTATTTCGGTTATTTGTTGCAGCGATAACTCTCTGGCCAAAATCACTCGGGCAAAGCCTAATTTTTCTAAGCGCTGCACCTGCGCTACGTCGCGATTGTCCATTTGGGTGGAGGCAAAGAGGGGAATGGGGGGTAAAGGAGACTCCAATAAAGCCGGATCCTGAATAATCAGGGCAGCACACCCCGCATCCCAAGCCTCAAAGGCGATCCGGCGGGCTGTTTCATACTCCTGAGGATAGAGCAACGTGTTAAGGGTCAGATAAGTTCTAACTCCGTACCTTTGTCCGTAACGCACCAAACGCGCTACTTCTGTCATGGGGTTTCCGGCGGCTTCCCGAGCTCCAAAAGCAGGACCGGCTACATACACCGCATCGGCTCCGCTGTCGATGGCTGCCTTGCCGCAGGTGAAATCCCGGGCAGGGGCCATCAGTTCGGGCATTAACTGCACAACTCTTTCACCTTTGCCTCTGCGTATGCTTTAAAGGTAGGGTTGGTTACAATTTTTTTATAATTTTCGCAAGCTTTTGCTTTGTTTCCCTTTGCCTCGTAGGCTTTGGCTAAGTTGAAAATGACGCCATCGGGATTTGACTCGGAAGGGAGCACTTTTTCGTATGCAGCAATGGCGTCGTCCCATTTCTTTAACTCAATGGAGGCAGCACCGAGCAGTTTATTTCCGTTTACATTATTGGGATCAATCTCCAAAACCTTTTTGGCGTTCTTATATACATCGTCCCATTTTTTTGCTCCCTGACCGCCCACTGCTTTTTTCAAATAGATATTGGCTAATTGTTTCTCTGCATCTTTGTTCCCCAATTCTATAGCTTTTTCGTAAGCAGCAATGGCATCGTCTTCTTTGTTAAGGAAAGCATAAGCAATACCCATGTACATATGTACGGTTCCGTTGTCGGGATCGTCTGCCAAAACCAGGTTAAAAGCGGTAATAGCATCATCGTATTGTTTGTCGTTCAATAAGTTACTTGCAGTACGCATGTGGAGTTGGTTGATCAGGCCTTTGGCGGTTTTGACGGTGTTCCCCGGATCGTCATATTCCAAAGCGGTATCAATGGCTTTGTTGAGTTGGTCAATAGCATCCTCTGTCTTTGATGCCTGCGCAAGTTCCTGCCCGTAATAAAGGTGCAAACTGGGGATAAGGTCCTTGGCGTCCATTACAATGGATTCGCCTTCTTCGCCTAATTCCGAGGCAATGGCAATGGATCGATAAAGTTGGTCAATAGCTGTGGCCCAATCCTTTGCCTGAACGGCTTCGGCTCCCTTGTTAAAAAACTCGGTGGCTTGATTAATGAGTTCTTGGGCGTTTGCCGTTGCGGCAAAAAAGAGCGTGCACAGTGCGCTTAAGAGAAAAAATTTAGTACGTCTCATGGATCAATTTGTTGGTTATTTTGCACAAAGGTAGTAAAGTTTTCTCTACTTTAAAAAAAATGTCTACCTTTGCTTGCTATATTCATTCGATAAGTGAAAAATTTAACCCTCATGCAACATTTTACGCCAAAAATGCGTCTAAACAGTAACAGCATTATCACTACAGATACTAATGAGATATCTTAACCTGTTTTACTGCCTGATGATTGCGTTACAATCTTCAGGATTAGGCTTTTGTACCAGAGACTATTACGAGGGTCTTGAGCCCCGTCTCTCAGTCCAAACCTGTGGCGCTCCCGACAGTCAGTACGCCAACGAGTGTACCGTCTACCTCAGCGGCGTAGCAGGGTCCGCTGCTTCCATCGACGTAAATACCAACCATCCATGGTATATAGACGACCTCTCTTTGTACACCGTACCCAACTGGTGCTCCATCTCGCTCCCTTCGGGTCTTCTTACCGGGTACGTTACCGACAAAACCCTCACGTTTACCGACAAGGGCAATAACCTTGCTCCTTTTGTCCAGACCTTTGACTTAACCCTTTGTAACGCCTCCGATCCAAAGGTTAACGTTACCATTCATGTGATCAGGAACCAGAATAATTTAGGTTTATGACCTTAAAATAATAAAATATTATGAAAACACCTTGGAAAATAGCCGTATTGCTTCCTTTAGCGGCGCTTTGCCTTAAAGGATGTATTAAACCCGA
>WRJW01000200.1 GCA_009778375.1 Bacteroidota bacterium | reverse complement strand
ATTCTTGTGATAATTGTGTTAATTGTTCCCGATAGGCAGAAAAGATTTGGGATTTGGATACAAAGCCCAAATAGTGGTGTTTGGCGTCTACTACCGGCAAGTTCCAAGCGCCGGAGGTTTCAAATTTTTCCATCACCTGCTCCATTTTTTCATCTACTCGGACAATGTCCGGAGGGGGCTGCATCAACTCTTGTACCAAAACTTCCTGATATAATTCCCTGTCAAACATAATCTCGCGGATTTTATCCAAGAGCACCACCCCTGCAAAGGTTCCATCGGAGTCTAATACAGGAAAAACATTTCGTTTACAGGAAGATACAGCTTGTACCAAGGCATGAAGGGTATCGTTAATGCCCACGGTTTTAAAATCGGTCTCCACCAAATCGGCCGTATGTAATAAAACCAGTACCGCCTGATCATTATCGTGGGTAAGAAGGTCGCCCGCCTTGGCCAATCGCTTGGTGTAAATCGAATAGGGTTCAAAACCCCGGATGGTGGCAAAAGAGCAGGCAGAGGTAATGATTAAAGGAAGCAGCAATTTATAGCCCCCTGTAATTTCGGCAATGAGAAAGATGGCCGTAAGGGGGGCCTGCATCACGCCGGCCATGAGTCCGGCCATACCCGTCAGGGCAAAATTGGCTTCGGGAAGGTAATGAATTCCCATCAGATTGATACTCCTTGACATCACAAATCCAAGCATACCTCCTACCACTAAGGTCGGGCCAAACGTTCCGCCCACCCCGCCTCCGGCATTGGTTAAAGACATGGCGACGACTTTAAAAAAGAGTACGCACGTAAAAAAAAGGGGAAGAAACCAGGGCTTGAAAGCCAAATTGCCATACAGGAGGCTATTGTTTACCGCCGGCTCTACATTGTCGTTTAAACAGGCGCTCAAAGCACCGTAACTTTCTCCGTACAAGGGAGGGAATATAAAAATCAGCATGCCCAGACCGATTGCCGAAAAGAGCCAGCGGTTCAAAGGTTTGGATATGGCATGGATTTTGTCCTCCAAATAAAGGGTCATACGGGTAAAGTACAGGGATACAAAACCGCAGAGTATGCCCAATCCAACATAATAGGGCAGGTTGGAGATCCAAAAACGTTCGGCCGTGGTGGCAAAGGCCACATCGCTACCCATGAGTACCGAAGATACCACCGTGGCGGTAATTGTGGTAATGAGCAAGGGGAGGACGGAGGACATGGAGAGGTTAAACATCAGAATTTCCAAGGTAAAGAGGATGCCCGCCAAAGGAGCTTTAAAGATACCCGCTACGGCTCCGGCCGCTCCGCAGCCAAGGAGAAGGGTCATCTGCCTATAGTTAAGTCCCAGTATCCGCGCAATATTGGATCCAATAGCCGCACCGGTATAGACGATGGGGGCTTCTGCCCCTACCGAGCCTCCAAACCCAATGGTTACAGAACTGACTGCCATCGAGGAGTAGCAATTGTGGGTTTTAATTTTGGATTCGTTCTTTGAAATGGCATGCAATACTTTAGTAACTCCATGGCTGATGTTATCCTTAATCACATATTTCACCAACAGAAACGCCAGCAACATCCCAATTCCCGGATAAATAAAATAGAGCAGGCTGTCTGCCGAAGCGTTGAACCAGCCCGTAAGTAATCGCTGTATCCCGTGAATAGCCTGTTTCAAAATCACGGTAGCCAAGCCGCAGCCCAAACCGGTAAAGACGGCAAGAATCACTAACATACGTTGTTCGGGCATACGTTTCAGCCACGCGGAAAATGGGGAGAGGATTTTTTGCATAGTCCGATATAGATTTGGCAAAAGTACAAAAAAAAGCTGCCGAAGCAGCTTGATGTTTTCTTTCTTTAGTCATCGTTATCCGAATCTCCCTCCCCCGATTCCCCCTCGTCGTCGCTATAGCCTCCCGACGAATCGTCTCCGTCCGGAAATCCATCGTCGTCGTCACCGTTGGCCGATGAAGCGCTGTCTCCAAAGATATCTTTTTCTACCTCGGCATAGTCGTCAATTTTTACATCTACCTTGACCAAATAAATGGCATCGGGTGTTTCGATCTTAATCGCATGAAAAAAAGTTCCGTCGGGTTTGGAGATTTTCATGATCTCGTCCATATAGTCTGCATAACCCCGAGGATACAGCTCCTTGATAATGCCCAACAGTTCGGGAGAAAGGTTGGCATAACTGATTACCGCTCTTCTTTTGTTCGTTTCCATCATTTTAGCTTTATCTATTAACGCAAATTCGGCTACAAGTATACAGCAAAAAATAGATTCCCAAACATTCAATCGTCATTTTTTTAAAAGAAATATGATTTCTGCCTCTTTTTCAGCTGATTATTTCGCTCAACAAAAATATTTTCTCCGGTTTTCAGCTCTTTTCCGGTATAAAACATCACCGAAGAACGGGTCATAGGGGTAGGGCAAAACTCCTGCACCTGCTCCACCGACAGAGAAGATGATCGCAATTTTTGTGCCAGCGCTGCCATATCTTTTTCGGAGCAGGATGGATGTCCCGATATAAAGTATGGTATCAATTGTCGCTTTAATCCCTCCTGAGCATTCCATTGATCAAAATAACCTTTCAAACGTTCAAAAAGACGAAAAGAGGGCTTTCCCATACACGCTAAAACGTGGTCTTCCGTGTGTTCGGGGGCTACCTTTAACCGTCCCGACAAGTGGTGGCGCATCACCTCTTCAAAATATTCGCGACCGTCCGGACTTAAAAAACCATCCTCGTTCAAAAAAAGGTCGTACCGAATCCCGCTTCCGATAAAAGCGTGCCGGACACCCGCCTCCTTTCGAACAGACCGGTATAACCGCATCAGACGGCTGTGGTCAAGTAACAGGTTGCGGCAGATTTTAGGGAAGAGGCACGAGGTGCGCACACAGGAGGCACAGATTGAGAGATCCCTCCCCTGCATCCCGTACATATTGGCCGACGGGCCGCCCAAATCGGAGAGGACGCCTTTAAAGTCGGGATGTGCCACCTGAGCCCTTACCTCTTTGATTATGGAGACCTCCGAGCGGGAGACAATCTGTTTCCCCTGATGTGCCGCTATGGTGCAAAAACTGCAACCTCCAAAACATCCCCGATGGAGGCAAATCGAATGTTTAACCATTTCATACGCAGGAATATGCCTGCCACGGTAACGCGGATGAGGCAAACGGGTATAGGGAAAATCATAGAGGGCGTCCAACGCCTGGGAACTCATCAGAGGATAAGGAGGATTTACGACCACATACTTTTCGCCTACCGGTTCAATGATTACCGATGCATGCATGCGGTTAGCCTCCCTCTCTATGATTGTAAAATTGTCGATACAGGCCAAATCGCTTTGTCGGCACGCCTCAAAACTTTGGAGCATAATGGCCTCTGAAGGAAGAGAAGAGTCCGTATATTCCAAGTAAGCTACTTGTGGTGTTTGTTTCCACTCTTTGGCAGAAACTCTATTCCGCATCTTTCGGGCCAAATCAATAATCGCTTGCTCACCCATTCCGTATACCAAATAGTCGGCTCCGCTGTCGATCAAAATCGAGGGTTTCCATTGGTCTTCCCAATAATCGTAATGGCTCAAACGCCTGAGAGAGGCTTCGATGCCGCCTATAACTACCGGAACATCAGGATATAATTGTTTGAGAATACGGGTGTAGACCGTTACCGCCCTGTCGGGACGCGATCCTGCCCTCCCTTCGGGCGTATAAGCGTCGTTACTGCGCAGTCGTTTGCGGGAAGTATAGTGGTTGACCATCGAATCCATGCTTCCCGAACCTACTCCAAAAAAGAGGCGGGGGCGTCCCAATTTTGTAAAATCCCGTAAATCGTCTCGCCAGTTGGGCTGGGGGACAATGGCCACCCGGTACCCCGCTCTTTCCAATACCCTGCCGATAACCGCCATGCCAAAAGAGGGATGATCTACGTAAGCATCACCCGAAAAGAGGATGATGTCAACATTTTCCCACCCCCGCGCTTCCAATTCTTTGCGGGAGGTAGGCAAAAAAAGGCCGGAGGAAAGAGGTGAATCAACCATTACATTCGTTCGGGAAGGGTGATTCCCAAGATATTCATGGCGTGTGTCAAGATTTTGGCCACCTGTTCCAAGAGTATCAGACGTTGGGCGCGTGTGGCCGGGTCGGATTCTTTAAGAACCGACACCTCTTGATAAAACTGATTAAACTCTTTAGCCAGTTCAAAGGCAAAGTTGGCAATCAGGGCGGGAGAATGGGCCGCGCCTGCCTCAATAATCCGCTCCGGATAATCGTTGAGTATTTTAATGAGCGCTACCTCTTTTTCCAATAATGCCGCATCCGTAAATGCCGAAAGATATCCTTGTTCCCCTGCCTTACGCAGCACCGATTTGATTCGTGCATGGGTATATTGAATAAAAGGGCCCGTATTTCCGTTAAAGTCAATGGACTCTTTGGGATCAAACAACATCGTCTTTTTGGGATCGACTTTAAGGATAAAGTATTTTAGAGCGCCCAGCCCCAGCATTTCGAACAATTGTTTCTGTTCGTCGGTCGACATCTCCGTCAGTTTGCCCAACTCCATGGAGGTTTCTCGGGCGGTTTGTACCATATCCTCCATCAAATCGTCGGCGTCCACCACCGTACCCTCTCGCGATTTCATTTTGCCTTGCGGTAACTCCACCATACCGTAGGAGAGGTGGTAAATGGCATCCGCCCAATCAAATCCCAACTTTTTAAGGATGAGTTTTAATACCTGAAAATGATAGTTTTGCTCGTTTCCTACTACATAAATTACCTCCTCGGAGGGGTATTCATCGTAGCGTTGTTGGGCGGTACCTAAATCCTGAGTCATGTAGACCGAAGTGCCGTCGGCCCGCAGCAACAATTTATGATCCAATCCATCTCCGGTCAAGTCACACCACACCGAACCATCCTCTTTTTGATACAACACCCCTTTATCTAAACCAGTTTGTACCAATGATTTACCCAATAAATAGGTTTGGGATTCGTAATAAATCCTGTCAAAAGCAACGCCCAATCGTGTATACGACGCTTCAAATCCGGCATATACCCAATCGTTCATCGTTTTCCAGAGTTGGATAACGGCTTCGTCTCCCTGCTCCCATTTACGCAGCATATCCTGCGTCTCGACCATAATCGGCGCATTTTTTTCGGCCTCTTCGGGAGTCAAGCCCTGCTCTTTTAAGGCTTCAACTTCCTTTTTGTACGCCTGATCAAACAGCACATAGTATTTTCCCACTAAATGATCGCCTTTTATTCCCGAACTTTGGGGCGTTTCTCCCTTTCCAAAGCGCTGCCACGCCATCATGGACTTGCAAATATGTACGCCGCGGTCGTTGACTAAATTGACTTTTACTACCCTGTATCCGTTTGCCTCCAATAATTTTGATACGGACCAACCCAAAAGGTTATTGCGTATATGCCCCAGGTGCAACGGCTTATTAGTGTTGGGCGACGAATACTCCACCATAATGGTTTTGCCCTTTTGGGGCTGTTGTCCAAATTGAGGAGTGGCGGCCATTTCTTTTAGTCGTTCCATCCAAAAAGCCGGAGTAAATTTGAAGTTTAAAAAACCCTTGATGACCTGATACGAATCTATAAAAGAGAGTTGCTCTTTTAAATAAGCGCCGATTTCTCTTCCCGTCTGTTCGGGGGACTTGCGGCTTATTTTGAGCAGGGGAAAAAGGACGGCCGTAAGGTCGCCGTCAAACTCCTTGCGTGTGGCCTGAAGTGAGATACATTCCGGAGCAATAGATTGTCCGTAAAGCGTTTCTATGGCTTTGGAGAGTTCGCGGGAGAGGAGGAGTTCAATGGGATGCATAAAATGTCAAATTACACTTTTGCAAAATACTTTTTAATCTCTTTTTTAGCCTTAGGGGCCAATACAAACATGGTAAACATGGTAGAAAAGGCCATCAGGGCAAAAGCAATATCAATGATGTCGACCACGGCGCTCAAGGGTATGACAGCGCCTACAACCAACATGGCCAAAAAGAAATAGTTGTACGAAAACGCATATTTAGGGCCAAACAAAAAATTGGTACACTTGACGCCATAATAAGAGTAAGAGAACATGGTGGAAAAAGCAAAGATTATGGCCACGAGCATGAGCAGATAATGTCCAATTCCGGGAATAGAAGACTCAAAAGAGTTTAGAGCCATTTGAATCCCCTGTACCTGACTCACTTCGTATTGACCGTTGATCAAAATGGCCAACGCAGTAAGGGTGCAGACTAAACCTGAGTCAATGGAGGGTGCAATCATCGCTACCAAACCTTCGCGCACAGGTTGGGTATTTTTAGAAGCGCCGTGCATCATGGCCGCCGTACCTACCCCCGCCTCGTTTACAAAAGCGGCCCGGCGCGCTCCAATTACAATAACCGATCCGGCCAATCCGCCCAGCCCCGCCTTAAAGTCAAAAGCTCCGCTAAAAATGGAGGCAAAGACGCGGGGTACTGTCCCAATGTGGGCAATGATAATGAAGCCGACTATCAAAAAATAAAGCAATACCATTCCGGGTACAATTTTGGTCGCAACCGCACTGATCCGTTGAATACCCCCCAACACCACCACAGAGACCAAAATACAGATGATAATCCCAATAATCAACCTAAGCACGGCAGAATTTTCGATTCCCGCCGGAGTCAAAAAGACGGTAGTAAAGGCTTCAGTCAACTGATTGGCCTGCATCAGGCAAAGGGTTCCGATCAATCCGAATAGGGAAAAGAAGAGGGCCAATGGCTTCCATTTTTTTCCTAATCCATTTACAATCATATACATAGGTCCACCCTGTATTACTCCGTCGGCATCTTTTCCCTTGAACATAATGGCCAAAGTACCTTCAAAAAATTTGGTAGCCATACCCACGCAGGCGCTGATCCACATCCAAAAAATGGCGCCGGGGCCTCCAAGGGTCAAGGCTACGGCAACCCCGCTGATGTTACCCATACCCACCGTTGAGGCAATGGCCGAGGCAAGGGCTTGAAAAGAACTGATTTGTCCGGGCGCATCCTCTTCTTTTTGGCGCAGGGACTTGATGGCGCGTCCGTAAAACCGCAGGGGAATAAATCCGGAATAGATCATAAAAAAGAGGCCGCCTCCAATAAGTACAAAAAAAAGCGGCGTGCCCAAAGTGCTGCTGAAGCTGTGAAGGGCATGGCCGATGGTTTCGAAAAAAGACATGGTTAAATAGTTTTTATCCGAGGTAAGATTTTAGCAATTTGCTTCTGGCGCTGTGCCGCAGGCGGCGAATCGCTTTTTCCTTGATTTGCCGTACCCGTTCGCGGGTAAGACCAAAATATTCGCCGATTTCTTCTAAGGTCATCTCTTGTGTGCCAATGCCAAAGAAATATTTGACGATATCCCTTTCTCGCTCGGTGAGGGTAGAGAGGGCCCGTTCTATCTCTTTATTCAGGGATTCGTTTACCAATCCGCGATCGGCGTTGGGAGAATCGTTGTTTACCAATACATCCAAGAGGTTGTTGTCTTCTCCATCCACAAAAGGAGCGTCAACCGACACATGGCGTCCCGAAACCCTGAGCGTATCTGCAATCTTTTCACGCGGAATATCCAATATTTCGGATAATTCATCGGGAGAAGGAACCCGCTCATTCTCCTGTTCAAATTTAGAAAGCGCCCTGTTGATCTTGTTTAAGGAACCTACCTGATTAAGGGGCAAGCGGACAATACGGGATTGCTCGGCCAAAGCCTGTAAAATGGATTGTCGTATCCACCATACTGCATAGGAAATAAATTTAAATCCCCGTGTTTCGTCAAACTTTTCTGCCGCCTTGATTAATCCCAAATTTCCTTCGTTAATCAGGTCAGGGAGGCTCAAACCCTGATTTTGGTATTGCTTGGCTACAGAAACTACAAAACGGAGGTTGGCTCTGGTTAGTTTTTCCAAAGCTTCCTGCTCTCCCCTTCGAATCCTCTGCGCTAACTCTACTTCTTCCTCCACCGAAATCAACTCTTCCCGACCTATCTCCTGGAGGTATTTATCTAAGGATGCGCTCTCTCTGTTGGTAATGGATTTGGTAATTTTTAATTGCCTCATACGCGTATATGAATAATCTTGCAAATTTACGAAAAAAATGGTGGCTCGCACCAAAAAATGCGAACCACACATTAAAATTTTACTCTTATGGATATTTAAAAACCAATCGCGTAATACGAAGTTGTTCCGTCCGGATATTTTCCTTCGATCAACAATCCCCTTCGCTGAGTGCGTATCACTATATTTTCCAACTCTTTTACACTATTTACAGCCGTTTGATTGGCGTAGGTGATAATAAAACCCTTTTCCATACCCGCTTTCTGCAGTCTGCCTCCGTTGGTCAGGGAGACCACTTCAAGTCCAGATCGGATATGTAATTTTTCTTTCAGTTCGCTGCCTACCGGCTGCAACCGGGCTCCCAAGATGGTCGATACGCCTCCTTCGCCCTTTGCCAATGCGTCGTCAGTATCGGTACGACTTTGGAGAACAGCGCTGAGATTCAATTCTTTTCCATTACGTAAAATGCCTAAACTCACTTTATCATTGGGATGATAGCGGTTGATTTGCTCCTGTACGGCATTGGTCGTGTTTACCTCTATACCATTAATACTAAACAATACATCCAACGGCTTAAGACCCGCCTTTTCGGCAGATCCTCCGGACAACACCTCATCGATATACACTCCTTTTAATTCCTTAATATTATTTTCTTTGGCAAATTCATCGGTGATCGTACCCATCACAATTCCCAACATGGCGCGTTGCACATTCCCATATTGTTTAATATCCTCTACCACTTTTTGGGCAATGCTGCTGGGAACGGCAAAAGAATAACCGGTAAAGGCGCCTGTCCTCGAAGCGATGGCCGTATTTATCCCCACTAAATCACCCGTAACAGTGACCAGAGCGCCACCGCTGTTTCCCGGATTAACAGCAGCATCAGTCTGAATAAACGATTCTATTTTAAAATCATCAGAATCAAAAGATAAACCGCTGCGTCCCTTGTAACTCACAATCCCTGCCGTAACTGTCGAAGTTAGATTGTAGGGATTCCCGATCGCCAACACCCACTGTCCTAAACGGAGCGCGTCCGAATCCCCGAATCTTAAGAATGGGAGCCCCTCTGCATCAATACTGAGCAGGGCGATATCGGTCACCGGATCGCTACCGATTACTTTGGCAGAAAAGGTACGGTTATTCTCTAACGTTACACGCACCTCGTCGGCCCCCTCAATCACGTGGTTATTGGTCACAATGTAACCATCTTCCGAAATTATCACCCCGGATCCGGAACCAACCTGATCTCTACGTTGCTGGGGCAAATCTCCGGAAAAGAGATCAAAAAATGAATAGGGCGTTTCCCGTCCCTTTTTGACTACATTAACGTGCACTACTGCCTTTATGGCATGTTCCGCCACGTAAGTAAAGTCGGGCCAGGTGGAGGCTTCCAACTGCACCTGATGCATACCCGCCGAGCCGTTTTCGTATACATACCTTATCGGTTTGTTTTTGTTTACAATCGTAATGCCCAAGGCAATGACGGCTAAGAAAAGAGACGTTAAGGATAAAATAATACCTGATTTTTTCATGATAAAAAAAATTTAACTTACTTTACCTCCTCAAAAAATATGCCAAACCAGAATGAAACTTCATTTTTACAAATATCAGGGAGCCGGTAATGATTTTATTATTGTAGACGGCCGCAACCATGACCCCGAATTGTCTGAAAAGGAGATCAGTTCTTTATGCCGCCGCCGGTTTGGAATCGGTGCAGACGGGTTGATGATTTTGGGGAGTGCTCCGCAGGTCGATTTTAGTATGCGCTACTATAATTCGGACGGAAAAGCAGGAAGTATGTGCGGCAATGGGGGACGCTGTTTGGTTGCCTGTGCTGCCCGCCTTGGTATTGCTCCCTCTATGGAGTTAAACCGTTATCTTTTTTCTGCCGTTGACGGTATACACCATGCAGAGGTCGTTAATAAGGATCAAATCTGTTTGAAAATGAACAATGTAAACAAAGTTCAGGCGTATGGAAAAGATGGGTTCTTTTTAGATACCGGATCCCCTCATTTGGTTATCTTTGGTACAGAAATCAATAAAATGGAGGTGGCAAAGCGTGGCGCTTTTTGGAGAAACCATCCCGATTTTGCACCCGAAGGTACCAACGTAAATTTTGTAGAAATCGATCCCGACAACAGACTCTTTGTCCGCACTTTTGAACGCGGCGTAGAGGAAGAAACACTGGCCTGCGGAACAGGGGCAACGGCCGCTGCCATTGCTGCGTATATACGCACCAAAAAAACGAACACCTATAACATACAAACACCCGGAGGATATTTGCGTGTTTCGTTCAAAATTCGGGGGACGCAATTTTACGATATTCACCTTACCGGCCCCGCTACCTGTGTGTTTGAAGGAGACATAGAATTATAATTTTGTACATCCGCATAAAATCATGATCGAACAAAAGAATTTCAAGAGAGAAGCCGACAAAATAGTAGATTGGATCGACGCCTATTTTAAAAGATTACCCACCTTGCCTGTTAAGTCGCAGGTCAAACCGCACGATATCTATAGCCAAATCCCAACTTCCGCCCCCCTTTTGGCAGAAGGCATCGATGCCATCCTTTCCGACCTCGATTCCATTATCTTACCGGGCATTACCCACTGGCAGCATCCCTCTTTCCACGCCTATTTTCCTGCCAACAGTTCGTATGAATCGTTATTGGGAGAGATGGTCACCGCAGCCTTTGGCGCACAATGTATGGTTTGGGAGACCTCCCCTGCCGCCGCCGAGTTGGAAGAACGCATGACAGAGTGGATGGCGCAAGCCGCCGGATTGCCCGAAACCTTTACGGGGGTAATTCAAGAGAGCGCCTCTTCCGCCACCTTAGTCGCCCTTATTACCGCCAGAGAGCGGGCAACGCAATTTAATTCAAACCTCAACGGCATACCTCAAGGTCTTCGCGTCTACTGCTCCTCCGAAGCGCACTCTTCTATCGAAAAAGGGGTAGGCGTGGCGGGTATCGGAAGAAATAATTTAGTCAAGATCGAAACCGACTCCGAGCAAAGGATGATTCCTCATAAATTGGAAAAAGCAATTTGCGACGACTTGACGGCAGGTTTAACGCCCATCTGCGTGGTTGCAGCCATTGGCACCACAGGAACCGTTGCCATTGACCCCTTGGAAGAGATTGCCGCCATCTGCAAAAAATACAACATATGGCTCCACGTTGATGCCGCATACGCCGGAACCGCCCTGCTCCTGCCCGAATACCGTTATATTTGTCAAGGCATTGAACAAGCCGATTCTTTAGTATTCAATCCGCATAAATGGATGTTCGTAAATTTTGACTGTTCGCTCTATTACGTCAGGGACACAGAATCCCTGATTCGTACATTTGATATCCTTCCTGAATACCTTAAAACAGCTACGCATGGATTGGTAAACGATTACCGAGATTGGGGCATCCCCTTGGGGCGCCGCTTCAGGGCCCTTAAGTTGTGGTTTGTGTTGCGGGGGATGGGGCTTGACGGCATTCGGCAAAAACTAAGGGAACAAATCGCCTTAAACGAATACTTTGCCCGAGAAATTTTAAAATCAGGCCATTTTGAAGTACTCCATAAGCCTTTCCTCGGATTTACCCTTTTTCGTGTTGATTCCAAAGACGATTCGGTATCGGAAAAGCTCTTGGCAGCGGTGAACGCATCCGGAGAGGTATACCTCTCCCACACCAAAATTAACGACCGATTTGCCATTCGCTTTCACGCTACGCAGACGTATGTGCAACAAAAAGATGTAGACAAAGCGGTAGAGATTCTCAACCGCTTTCTGCAAAGATCTGCGTCCCAATCCTGATAAGGTTGCTCCCCTCTTCTATGGCCAAGAGCCAATCCCCGGACATACCCATAGAGAGATAGCGGAAATCGGGTTCATCTGCAAAGAGCGTTTGTTTCAATCGGTCGTATGCCTGTTTGAGCCTGCGAAATTCCGAACGAATCTGTTGTTCGTCTGAGACAAAGGAGGCCATGCCCATAATGCCGCAAATCTTCAGCGCCTGCAAAGAGCAAAACTGCGGCTGGTTGATAAGGGCTTCCAATCCCTCCTCGGAAAAACCCGATTTGCG
>WRJW01000199.1 GCA_009778375.1 Bacteroidota bacterium | reverse complement strand
GGCCAGTACACCGTATCGGGGTTGTCGTCGTTGACTAAGGAGAGCGCTGCCTGATACGGCAGGGCGTAAACCAAACCCGCATTATCCCCGGTCTCCATGGCCCATTGAATAGAACCACCCATCTCGCCAAGACCCTGAATGATGGGAATAACAAAACCATTGTCGTCGGCAACATTGGGCAGGTCTACGGCAAGCTGCGGTAAAACAAACCAATTATTCCCTCCATAGCCAATGCCCGGATAATAATCATTTGAATCGGGCAGCAGAGCATCAGATAATCCATCTTGTGAAAAGAAGGCTGTTTCGCTGTCAAACCCGTTATCGCACGCTACCGTGAGTGTGAAATCACGAGAAGCAAAAAAGTTATTATCGACGGTTACAGCAAGTTCGACCGATCCTTTGCCTTTGCCGGTAGCGGGATCAAAAGCGCCGGAGCTGCCGACAAGGGCAAGGTGCGCCCATGAAGGCAAGCCGGTTATTGTCCAGGCAAAAGGAGTGGTAATGATCAAGCTCTTTGCCGAAGCGTCATCCCAGGTAAAATCTGAAGTAGAGGGCAAAACAGCGCTGAATTCGCCCCCTGTCTGGCGGGCGGGAAAAATACGTTTATCGCCGTTCATGGCCATAACGGTAATGGTACCCTCCAATTCTCCGGTATCCAAATTCTCGTCAGCTTTAAGGTTGGGTTTCAAAGAAATAAGTACCAACCCTCCCTCCCCGGTGTAGGATTGGGCTGTCCAATAGGGAATGGAGGAAAGGGCGTAAGGTAAAGCGGTTACTTCGCCGCTTGCATCAAAAACAAATTCGTCCCCGGAATAGTTGGGGATAATGTTGGGCAAACAGCAATCGAAATCGAACCCGCATCCGGCTGTGAGTAATCCGCCGGCCACGGTTAAAAGGGAAAAAAATTTTCTCATAGTGCGTGATTTATAGTTAGTAAAAAGGGTTATTATTTTCTATGGTATAAGCAACATCGACAAAGCTATAAAAAAAACTTATACGAACAACCTGTGAAAGGAGAATTGTTGATAAATTGTTAATAACTTTTTTTAATTTTGTCCATTCGATTATGATGGAGCACGGATATATGAATGATTTGAGTCCGGCACAAAGGAGTGCGGTGGAACATGTAGCGGGGCCTTTATTGATTGTGGCGGGTGCCGGGTCGGGTAAAACCAGGGTGTTGACGTGCCGGATTGCCCGGTTGTTGCAGATGGGGACGCCTCCGAATCAGATTTTGGCCCTGACTTTTACCAACAAGGCGGCCGGAGAGATGAAAGAACGCATTGGCCGCATAGCCGGCACAGACAACGCCGGATGGCTTTGGATGGGGACTTTTCATTCGATCTTTGCGCGAATACTCCGATACGAGTCGGAGTATACAGGTTTTCCCTCTTCGTTTACCATCTACGACAAAGCCGATTCAAAAAGCGCTATTAAGTCTTGTATTAAGGAATTGGAATTAGACGACAAACGCTATTTGGCCGGCGAGGTACTCTCCCGGATTTCAAAGGCCAAGAATAATTTGGTCACGGCTTCTGCGTATGCCGTTGATCCTGCTATTCAGGAGGCCGATGCGGCAGCGTCCAAATCAAGGATAGCCGATATTTATCGGCTCTATGCCCAAAAATGCAGGGTGTCGGGGGCGATGGATTTTGACGATCTGTTGCTCTATACCAATATATTATTCCGAGATCATCCCCAAGTGCTGGAAAAGTACCAGGCTCGGTTTACGCATATATTGGTAGACGAGTATCAGGATACCAATTTTGCCCAGTATTTGATTGTGAAAAAATTAGCCCTAAGTCATCGAAATTTGTGCGTGGTAGGGGACGACGCCCAAAGCATCTACGCTTTTCGGGGCGCCAGAATCGAGAACATCCTCAACTTTAGAAGAGATTTTCCCGAAGGAGCCGAGTACCGCCTCGAGCAAAATTACCGATCGACGCAAACAATTGTAAACGCCGCCAACAGCCTCATTAGGCATAATGCGGAGCGCTTGACCAAAGAGTGTTTTTCACAAGGAGTTATGGGAGAAAAAATTGAAGTGATCAAAGCGTATTCCGATTTGGAAGAGGCCTATATGGTGGTCGCCTCCATCGTGTCGCGTCAATATGCATCCCATGCTTCCTACGACGATTTTGCCATCCTGTACCGAACAAACGCCCAATCTCGGGTATTGGAAGCATCGCTGCGCAAAAGAAATATTCCCTACAAAATTTACGGAGGATTCTCCTTTTACGAACGGGCCGAGGTCAAGGAGGTGCTGGCCTATTTGCGGCTTTTGGTCAATCCGCGCGACGATGAGGCCTTAAAGCGCATCATTAACGTGCCCGCCAGAGGTATTGGAGAAGCCACTTTACAAAAGGTACAGGCCGCTGCCCGCGGCCATCAAATTTCTATGTGGGAGGAGATTCGGCAGGGGACCTTAGCCGAATATGGAGTAAAACAGGCTGCCGAAAACAAACTCAAAACGTTTGTAGAAATGATGGGCGACATAGCTTCCCGCCAATACAGTATCAGCGCGTATGATTTTGCCATAGAAGCCCTTACCCGTTCGGGTTATTGGTCAGAACTCAAAAACGACCTTTCGGCAGAAGGCAAGACCCGGCTGGAGAATGTAGAAGAACTCTTCAACAGTATGAAAGAATTTAGCCGAACCGGGGAAATCGAAGAGGATGCCGAGGGTGCCACCATCCACGCTTTTTTGGCCAATGTAGCCCTGATTACCGATCTGGAAGAAACAGACGACCATTCGGAACCAAAGGTCAGTCTGATGACTATGCATGCAGCCAAGGGGCTCGAATTTAAATATACTTATGTGGTTGGCTTAGAAGAGAACCTCTTTCCTTCCAACCTCTCTTTAGGTTCGCAACGGGAGTTGGAAGAAGAGCGTCGGTTGTTTTACGTAGCTCTTACCCGCGCAAAAGTGGGTCTGAGCCTTTCCTACGCCCAAACCCGGTATCGTTGGGGAACGCTTACGCATAACTCCCATAGCCGTTTTCTCCAAGAAATCGATGCACGCTGGCTCCGCAAGTCTATTCAGGATGAGATTATTCCACCATCGACTACAACACCTGTTCCTTTTAAGTCGGCACTTCGCTCCCGTTCCCCGGATTCCGGTTTTATTTCCGCCGAACAGGGATCATGGAGCGCCGGACAAAAAATAGAGCACGATCGGTTTGGGTTGGGAACGATCATCAGTATAACGGGAAATCATCCCGCCGAGCGCAAGGCAGTGGTCGAATTTGAACGGTACGGAACTAAAACGCTATTGCTGAAATATGCGAAAATGAAGACTATTTTATAGTTTGGCACGATTTTTGCCTACTATATAATTGAAGTTTTTTCATAGTTTAAGTTTTAGGTTAAGCGGGAAGCGCCACTCAGTTTCGAACTGGGCGGCGCTTCCTGATTTAAGTTTAGTTGGGCCGGAGTAGGGCTTGAACAGGGACGGGTTTTTCGATTAAATACTTATAAATAAATCGAATGTCGTTATTGCGGCTGTGGATGCTTTTGTTGCCTCGGTAGCCGTGGCGGTTTTCGGGGTAGAGCATCAGTTCAAAGGTTTTGTTGTACTCTTCCAAAAGCCCTACCAACTCAAAAGTATTTTGGGCGTGAACGTTGTCGTCTCTAAGACCGTGGGTAAGGAGGAGCGTGCCTTTGAGTTTGTCGGCATAAGTCAGTACCGCACTCTTTGTATAACCTTCGGGATTTTCCGCAGGGGTATTCATATACCTTTCGGTATAGGTGGCGTCATACAGCAGCCAGTCGGTAACGCTCCCTCCGGCAATTCCGTGGGTAAAGGTTTCGGCGCCGCAGGTTAGGGCGTAGGAGGTAATGTACCCTCCGTAACTAAAGCCGCTGATAAAGATTTTGGCGGGGTCGGCCTGCTTGTTGGCCACTAACCACTCCACGCATTGGGTATAGTCCCGGATTTCCCAGTATCCCAAATTACGGTACATCTCATTTTGCCCCACTTTGCCGTTGTGGCCGCTGCCGCGGTGGTCGATCGTTACCTGCATCAGGCCGTCCTGGGCGTATTGGTGCACCAACCCCCCAAAAGCGTTCATCATCCATCCGTCGCGCGCGCTCATCGATCCGGGGCCTCCATAGACGCTCAGGGCCACGGGGTATTTTTTGTCCGGATTCATATTCAGGGGATAAATGATGCGCAGGGGCAAGTCAAATTTTCCGTCTGCGCTTTTAATCGTAGTAAATTCGACCTGAGGGCGCTGATACCTGTCAAAGTCGGGGGTTTTGGTATCCTGCACGGTGCAAATCACTTTACCCTGATTGTTGCAGAGGGCCACTTGGGGCGGTGAGCCCACGTTGGAATAGGTGGTTACAAAAAATTTGCCGTCGGGCGACATATTGATGCGGTGGGTATAGTGGCCAAAGGTCAGCCGCTGGAGTTTTTTTCCGTCAAAACTTGCCTTGTAAAAATCTTCGCAACCTATATTATCCTTATAGCAAGTAAAATAAACATATTTTTCTTTTTCGTCGATGCGCAACACATTTAGCACCGTATATTCGCCATTGGTAATGGAGCTCAAAAGATTACCATCCATGTCGTACAGGTAGAGCTGCTGCCATCCGCTTTTATCGCTGCTCAGGATAAAGCCTTTGCCCGATTCGAGAAATTTAATGCGGGGTTCGCGGTCTATGTTAATCCACGTATCCTGGCGCTCTTCGTAAATAAGGCGGGTAGCGCCCGAAGTAATATTGGCCTCCAAAATTTGCAGGTGGTTTTGTTCGCGGTTGCTCCATTGGATCCAGAGGGCTTTACCGTCGGGACGCCAATAAGGGAGGGCGAGGTAAAAAGGATCCGGAGCCTCCACTTGGGCCCAAACAATGTCGCCTCCATCGGGAGCTACCATCCCGGCTTGAACCTTTGGAAGAGGGTTGCCCGATTTGGGATAACGCATTGTTTCTGCATAACCGGCCTGTTGATGAGGGGCATCGGTAATGGTAAAGAGGGGAACTTCGCTGTCGTCGCTCCTAAAAAAGGCAAGGTGTTTGCTGTCGGGCGACCACCAGAAAGAGCGGTAGGCGCTGGCTCTTCCCAAAATTTCTTCCATATATACCCAGGAAGCGTACCCGTTTAAAACCACGTCGCTGCCGTCAAAAGTAAGGCGTGTTTCGGTATGGTCCGAGAGGCGAAGGGTATAGAGGTCGTTGTTGCGGGTATAGGCCACGTAGGTAAAATCGGGAGAAAAAGCAGGATTCACCCCGTTGACCTTCGGCATTTGAGGCTGTGCAGGCGGGGTGGTTGCGGGAAGTTTAGGCAAGGTCTCCATTTTTCCCGATTTTGTACTAACCGAAAGGATTAGGGAGCCTTGACTGTTTGGAGCGTCCCCCGTGAATAGTACCGCATCGCCTGTCCATTGGGCGACTCTGTAGGCCGGAAGGGTAATGGTAACGCTGTTGTTCCATATTTCTTCCTGGCTCAGGGGCATTTGCTGGGCAGCAAGGGCAAAGGAGAAGAGGAGGAGGGCAGAGGAGAAAAAAGTACGCATAATCGTTTATTTATGATTGGTTATTTAAAAGAGAGTTCACTCAGCCCTTTTCCGGAAAGGGCCATTTCGCTAAAATAGTCGGGTACCTGTTTGCCTTGCAGCGCCTCCACATAGAGTTTGGCCATGTATTGCGACATCATAAATCCATGGCCGCGCATCCCGATAAAGAGGCCGAGTTTTGGGTCGACAATGTACCTTGGTTCTACATAGTAGCCGCTCCAGAGGGCCTGGAATCCCACGCCGGCTAAATTGGGCACCCATTCAATAAAGGTTTCGGCAATAATGCGGATAAAATCTTCGGTATTGATTTTGACATTTTTTCCGGAGTCCTGGGGATCGGTTATGGGAGAAGCGCAGCCGATGATTTGCCCCGTTTCGGCAAACTGCTGACCGTAGACGGCCGAGAAGGCTTTATTTTTTCTCCGGTCAATCAGCATATCAAGGTTGCAGCCCTCTTTGCCCAGCATGGGGAGGCGGCGGGTAATAAAGGCCTGATGCCGTACCGGATAGATACCCGTTTCTATGCCGAGTTTTCGTGCAAAATCAGCGCCAAAAGCGCCTAAAGCATTGACAAATAAATCTGTATGGTATTCTACATACTGATGGTCATGCGTGCGTACCAATATTGTATAGGTATCGCCCTGTTTGCCGACGTCAATCACCGCACAATCTTCGAGCACCGTTCCCCCGTGTTTGATGCCGATGCGGCGGATCAGGTCTATGGTTTTACCCGGGGTGGCTTGCCAGCAGTTGCGGGTAATCAGGGCATGGGAATAGATGGTGCAGTGCGGATTAAAGTATTCCGAAATTTCTTTTCGAAAATCTTTGGCTTCTACCATATAAGCGTCCGACCATGCTTGGGAGGCCTCTAAAGAGCGGTAAGTATCTTCGTCGTGGGCAAAATTTACGTAACGGATAAGTTTCAGGTCTATGTTGCCCATGGTTTGCAGCTCTTTAAATATTTCCAAGTTATGGCCGGCAATGTCGGCTAAGGCCGGAAGGCTAAAAGCGGGGCGCCCGGCGGCAATGTTTCTCCACGATCCGCCGCGGTCGGCATTAGCGAGTATCGGTTTATATCCTGCTTGAGCCATATAGCGAAAAAGGGCCGATCCTGCCATTCCTCCCCCCGCAATAAAGGCTCCCACTTTAACAGGTTGGCGATTAGGTTGTGTAAGGTTGGTGATAATGGGGGTGGGGGCTGTTGGATAGAATTTACCCATTTCGAGTTGGTTAGAGAGAGGAGCACGAGGGGTAGAATCTCCGGTTACCTCGATGCCGCAGGCTCGGAGGAGCTGTTTGGCCCTGGGGATGCAGCGGTTCCCGCGGCAGGTACCCATACCCATGCGGGTAGTGTGCTTGAGTTCATCTACCGAAATAAAGGGGCGATCTCCTACGGTTTTAAGGATCTCTTCAAGGGTAATATCTTCGCAATGGCAGAGGTAGGTTTTGGCTTGAGTGGCTGCGGATACAGGAACGGGCGCTAAGGGGAGCGGGTAGTTTTCTTTTACGATAAATCCCCTTGCTTGCAACATGTCTGTTCCGCCCATCCCCGTCGCTTTTACCCTGGCCACATTGGTTTTGTTGGGTTTGAGCATAATCTTTTCAATCACTCCTTCGCCCACTTTTTGTCCCTGATTGTCTACCAAAAAGACCTCTGCTCCCTCGTGTGCTTCGTATTCAATCGGCAAAAAGAGCCATTGTTTGGATAGGTTATAGCCAAAAATGGCCAATCCCGGACACTGGTAGACGCACTCCATACAACCGATACATTTCGTGTGGTCTATTTCGGGCACGGTGGCCGTAGAGGATTTGGTGATGGCTCCGTATT
Organism: Bacteroidota bacterium; assembly: GCA_009778375.1. Taxonomy (GTDB): domain Bacteria; phylum Bacteroidota; class Bacteroidia; order Bacteroidales; family UBA932; genus WRBG01. Next base: position 4,715 of record WRJW01000199.1, on the reverse strand, counting down.
TGCAGGCAAAAGCGCAGGGATTGCAGGCAAAGCCGTAGAGGCAGTCAATCTGAACAAAACCTTTGGCCTCCATCCGTTCTTGGGAGGGGAGTACGGGGGCTTTCAAAATGGGGACGGGATGTTGCTGCGCGTCGATATAATCTTTGGATACGGTTAGGTAATCGTCGTAGTTGCAGCGGATTCCCATTTCCTGCATAATCTCGAGGGCGCACTGTCTGCCACGGAGCACGGCGCTCGTTCCCTCCCCGATGCGGAGGGCGTCTCCCACCCCGTAGCAGCGGCGACCAAAGAGTTCGGCCCCTTTGATCAGGAGCTGGTCGTCGGGAATCAGGCCGGTACAGATATTGATGAGGTCAATCCCGTCAATCCGCTTTTCTGTTCCCGCAACAGGTTTAAAATCTTTACATTCGGCAATGATGGCGCCGGTGATGCCGCTGTAATCGTCGTTGGGGATGGCTTCCAATAAAATATGGGAAGTCAAAACGGGGATTCCCAAGCGCCTTACGCGATTGGCCTGCACCGGAAAGCCTCCTTCCTGAGGCATTGCCTCTATAATCGCTTTGACCGTGGCGCCGGCCTGCATGGCCTGGTAGGAGGTGAGGTAGCCGATGTTGCCGGCCCCAACCGTCAAGATATTTTTACCGAGCAAGGTTAATTCGTTGTTCATCATGCGCTGTACTACGGCGGCTGTGTAGACTCCGGGTACATCGTCATTTTTAAAGGCAGGCATAAAAGGAACGGCGCCGGTAGCCACCACCAAATAGTCGGCGTCTACAAAATAAATCCCCTGTTTTTCTATATCTTTAATAGCCAAACGTTTGCCTTCTAATATATCCCACACGCTACCGTTTAGCAAAATACCCGAATGGTCGTCTCCCGCTAAGGTTTTGGCTATGTCAAAACCTCGCATCCCTCCAAAACGTTTTTCCTTTTCAAAGAAAAAGAATTGGTGGGTCTGCATCAAGAACTGACCTCCGATTTTGTCGTTATTGTCGATCACGATGTTGGCAATTCCCACCTTATTCAACTCTTCGCGGACCGCTAATCCGGCAGGTCCAGCCCCGATAATGGCCACGGAGGTTTTGTAAATGCGGGGTGCAGGTTGTTCTTTGCCCGAAGCCGGATCGGGCAAAAAGAGTTCGGGAATACGTTTAACCTCCTTTACGTGATCCACCTTGGTAATACAAATCCGTCGGACCTCCCCGTCTACCCACATTTCACAGGTGCCGCACTTTCCGATGCCGCATTCGAGGGTGCGGGCTCTTTGGTTTAAACTGTGTTTGTGTACGACCAATCCGGCCTGGTGCAGGGCGGCGGCTACGGTAAAGCCCTTTTGGCCGGCTACGGTTTTTCCTTCGAACAGAAAGGTGATTTTATCCTCTTGAGGAATGGGAAGAATGGGATGTTTAACAATACGATACATATAGTTATGAATAAATATTAAAATTTAAAAATGGAAACGTTGCAAAGGTAAAATTTTTATCCAAAGTTTTTGTTTTTTTGCCGCGTTTTAAAAAAATGGCGCCTTACTTTTGCAGGGTATAAACCCATTAAACTAAAAAAACATGATGAAAAAGAGGAAAACAATGAAGAAATGGATGCTGGGAGGATTAATCCTCTTTTTGGCGTCCGCGTGCGAAGCATTAAGTTGGAGCGAAGAGGGCAAGGGCGCTTTATCCATCAGAATGTTAAAAGAAACGTCGGTATCGGTTAAAGCGGGAACTCCGTTCGGAGAGTACTTAATCGGTATTACCGATACGGGAGGGGCAACGGTCATTTCAGGGATGTACAGCGCGTTACCCGATCCGGTAATCCTTAACCCCGCCACCTATACGGTAGCGGCCTTATCGGAAAATCTTGGTGCTCCGGCGTTTGACCGGCCGATCTACGGTTCGATTGTCGAAGTTGCAGTAGCGGCAGGAGTAAAAAACACGGTACAGTTAGTATGTACGCAAGTCAATGCCGGTCTCCGTATTGTGTACGACGACGACTTTAAAGATCATTACAACGTATACAGCGTACAGGTTACGGGCGTTGACGGAGCGTTGACGTATCAGGGAGACGAAATGCGTACCGGCTATTTTGCCCCCGGCACTTTACAAATTGTCCTTTCGATGGAAGGAGAAGATCCGATGCAGGTGTCTAAGAAAGTGATTGCAAGGGATATGTTGGTGCTCACCGTGCTGGCAAACGGTACAGGCCCCCTGACCATGGGAAGTGTTGAACTCAGTTTTGCCGTCGATACTGCTCAGGTTTGGCGCCGCGAGGAGTGGAAACCCGGGGCTCCGGCCAACGACGGATTATCCCCCGAAACTGCCTATACGGTGGCCGAAGCGCAGTTGCTTTCTTCGGGAGAAAATGTATGGATAAGCGGCTATATTGTAGGAGGCGACGCCTCGACTTCGACTTTTAAGGTGGCGCCCCCGTTTACCGCCGCTTCAAATTTGGTACTTGCCGACAGTCCCATGGAACAGGTACGCGCCAACGCCATGGCGGTTGAATTGCCCACTTCGCCTGCAAGTTTGCGGGCCACTTTTGGCATGCCTGACAACGGCGCCGCTTTGCTGGGACGGAGAAGCTGGTTCAGGGGAAACATTGGTACCTATTTCGGCTACCCCGGACTCAGGGCAACCAAAGAGGGGATGTAGGAGTATTCAAAAAAACTTCTCCATCATCACACAGGAGATAAAAAGTCCCTGTTCTAAGGGATACTCATACGCGTGGAGCGTGTGGTATCCCTGTTTTTTGTAAAAATCGAGGGCAATCAGAGAAGAGCTCAATGTTAAGGACGACAACCCTTTTTCTTTAGCGATGGATTCAATGCGTGCCACCAATTCGCGGGCAATGCCCATACCTCTGTACTCCGGAAGCACATAACATTGTTTAAGTAAACTTTCGGAAACTCCTATGGTACAAAGCCCAACCATTTTTCCATCTGTTTCGGCGACTAAAGTAATCCGATCGGGATCGTTAAGGGCTTGGGATTCTGTACAGATAGTTTTGGCGTCTACTTTAGGCGCCCATGCTTCTAATACAGCGCGGGAATATACCTCACTATGATTACAGAGCGCGGCTTGGCGACGTGTTTGCAACAAGGCCTGTGCATCTCGGCTAAGGGCAGTGCGGTAGGTAATCATGGGGGTATATGTATAAAAAAGAGCCTGTAAAATATTAATTTACTGACTCTTAGCGGTCCGGACGGGACTCGAACCCGCGACCCCGTGCGTGACAGGCACGTATTCTAACCAACTGAACTACCGAACCGGGTTATTGGGGGCTGCAAATGTACGGATAATTTTTAATCGGACAAATTTTTTGAGAAAAAACTGAAATGTACATAGCCGTATCTCTTTTTCCTGTAAAAGCCCGGCGCTCGGCTAAAATCAAAAGTTCCGGGGTGTTCTAAAATTAGCGAGCCGTTGGGCTTTAGCAGAGGAGTTGTCAAGATTATTTGGGGCAGCGTAGCCAATTGAGGCAGGTCGAAAGGAGGGTCGGCAAAAATAAGGTCGTATGTTTGGGTACAGATGGGGAGAAATTCCAAAACATGATGTCGGACTACCCGCACGGCATTTAATCGGAGTTGCAGGGCGGTCTTTTTGATAAAAGAGGCATGTATGTGATTTATTTCGACGCAGGTGACTGCCGGGCAGCCCCGAGAGGCAAATTCAAAACTAATGCTTCCGCTCCCCCCAAAAAGGTCGAGTACCTCCAAGGAGTTAAAATCGTATTCGTTGGCCAATACGTTAAAGAGGCCTTCTTTAGCAAAATCCGTAGTAGGGCGGGCCGCCAGCTTGGGAGTATGGATTTCCTTCCCTTTTAAGAATCCTCCGATAATGCGCATGGAGGAATGGGATGAAACATAAGGCTGTATTGCATATTCATTTCTTGGGAGGGGAGCCTGAAGTTGTTATCGGTCAGTGATATTATTCGAGGAAAGTAACGACTGAGTAATTGGATAAGAGGCTTTGAACACATTCCGGCAAGATAGAGCAGGATGGATTCGGGATTCAATTGCCATTGGTGCAGGGCAAGGAAGAGGAAATAGAGCGCGGTATTTACTTGAGGCGCTTCGTAGGCATTGCAAAGTAGCAATTGCTGCTCCCTCACCAATCCAAGGTAAAGATAATCTTGATGGGGATAAAACAAGACCCGCGTATGTCCGGGGAGCGAAGTGGCGATCTTAATCAAAGGTATGGCGACCGAATAGAAACGGGTTTTTTTAACGGCCTTTAAGATAGGGGTAGCAAGGGCGTTGGGAATGGAGTAGATGCAAACGGCTTTTAATGGCGGCAAGGGATAGTAGTATACTTCGTCCAAATCATGAATATGATGGATGGATGCCAGAATTTGCGCCGCTTTTTCCGGTACAAACACCGTGTCGGGGACTAAGGTAAAAAAGGGGGAACAAAAGGAGCAATGTGCTAAGGAGTAGGGGACGTTGGTGGGTAAGAATTTTTTGCACCAAAGGGCAGTTTCGGTGTAGAGCTCGTTGTAATCGGTAAAAACGGGAAGGGGATGGTGGTGCAGCATCCGGCAACTTGCGGTGGCGTCGTCCAACACGGCAAAAGAAAATCCATTCAAATCTGCTTGAATGGATAATCTGTATGGGGTTGACCTGGAAACCTCAATGCGCTTATTGATGAAATAAGGCATAAAAATTATTCCCAGTTGCCCGCGTTATTGTTAGGCGCTTCTATACTACCCACTCTTAAGCC
>WRJW01000198.1 GCA_009778375.1 Bacteroidota bacterium | reverse complement strand
TGCCTACTTCTCCTCTTCAACAGGTTTTTCTACGGGTTCGGGAGCTTTGGCATTCTTTACATGCTTATCTAAGAAGGTAAGTGTTTCGTACATAACATGAAACATACTCTCTTTGGCACCATATCCGTGACTCTCATTGGGCAACTGCACGTAGCGTACATGCCCGCCCAAGCCTACCAACGCATGATACAACCTTTCGGATTGGATCGGAAAAGTTCCGTCGTTATTATCCATTTGACCATGAATCAATAAAATAGGAGTCTTTATTTGGTTGGCATAGGAGAAAGGAGACATCTCAAAATAGAGTTGAGGTGCCTTCCAATAGGTGCGGGATTCGCTTTGGAATCCGTTGGGCGTAAGGCTGCGGTTGTAGGCGCCGCTCCTTGCTACGCCGGCTTTAAATAATTTTGTGTGTGCCAATAAATTAGCCGTCATAAACGCCCCGTAAGAATGGCCGCCTACTCCTACGCGGTTCTTATCGCCAATACCCATGGAATCAATGTAGTTAATCGCAGCCTCTGCGTCCATAATCAATTGATCCCGAAAGACGTCGTTGGGCTCTTTTTTGCTGTTTTCGGCAATAATGGGCACCGAAAATCCGTCCAATACTGCATAACCCTGCGTTACCACATACATTTGAGAAGAGGCATTGGGACGGATAAAGGTATAGCGGGCCGGACGCACTTTCTCGGCATCAGCCACACTCTTATATTCGTACGGATAACCCCACATAAATACCGGAAGTTTTCCGTCCCGTTCGGAATCGTAACCGGCAGGCAAATACAGCATGGCCGTCAACTTGACTCCGTCTTTGCGTTCATAACTGATCAGTCGGCTCTGAATCTCGCGCATGGCCGGACAAGGATCTTCGTAAAAGGTGATTTGCTGCGACTTTTTAGCTTTTGGATCAACCGCAAAGTAATTGGGAACATCTGTAACAGATTGCTTTAAAGAGATAAATTTCAAATTTTTAAAATCCGTTATGGTCTCGATGGACTCGCTGAAGGGAGCTTGTCCCGTCCACAGATTAACCGCTTTTTTGGTTTTGAGGTCAAAGCGATCAATAAAGTTCATATTGTCTCCTTCGCTGTCTTTTCTCGAACCTCCTCCCCGCATTCCTCCGCCGCTGGTCAGGTAAATGTACGTTAACTTTTCGTCAACATACACCACATTAGCTCCAAAACCATTTTTTACCGTATAGGGATTTCCTATCACCGGAAATACTCCCAAAGAATCAACTTCGGTAGATTCGGTAAATAATAATACAGGAGCTTTTAACGTGTCGCAGGGAACAAAACTCCGGGTGTTCCGGATCTTTTCTTTGGTCGAAGTCTCGGTATAAAGGGCAAATTTACTACTTCCCCAGGTAATTTGCCCGATCCGGTACTCAGGCTTAATCACCAACTCTTTTTCTCCGTCAAAGGGGGCGGCCAACTGGTATACCGAAGTGGTATATTTTTGTTCAGGCTCATCCTTTTTCTCTTCGTTCTGCTGATCATCTGCTGCCTGTCCTCTTGCAGGAGGCGGGGGAGTCAAAGATTCTGTCCACACCAAGGTCTCCGGAAAATCTCCCCTCCAGCCATACCCGGACTTTCTGGGCTCGCGGTTTTCGGAGCGGTTACCTCCCCCACGCGACGATGGATCTTCCTCTCCGGTATTCTCTTCCAAAAGTTTGACGACTTCGCCTTTCAGATTCCATATTTCCAATTTATTGGGAAAAGAAGTATGTCCCTGTTGGTAGGAATATGGCTTATGCTCTGTGGTTACCAGCATATAATTCTTGCCGGGAGCCAGCGAAAACGAGCGTACAATGGCTTTGGAACCAATCTTTACCGTTCCTTGGGGAGAAAAAACCACAAATTGAACCGTGGCAAAATAGTCAAACAATTGTTCGTCGTAATATGAGGCCATCATATCTTCTAATGTACGCACACTCCTTGTCTTGCCGTAACTCTCCTGAATGATGGGCCCTACCGGAAGGGCAGAACGTTGTGGCATCTCCCCAATATCTTCAGGAACAGATTTGTACAAAATGCGCTCATCGTCTAAAAAAACATATACATTATCTCCTTCCCTCCCATCTCCAAAAACGGCGTTTATCGGATACTTATTGATTTTCTCTGCCTTAGCTGTGGCAACGTCTATCCGCCAAAGCTCCAATGCGCGGGCGCCATGATGCACAAAGCAGATATACTTGTCGTTGGGAGACCACTTTACGCCGGTGATTCTGGCATTATCGGGCATACCGGTTACTTCTACTTTTTTGCCGGTAGCCACATCGGCCAACTGAATGGAATTTGAAAAATTGAGTCGCGAGGCCGAAAAGTTGGTCGGATTGATACGTATGCCACCGATTCTATATTCAGGGCCTGCAACGTAAGCAATATCCATCATGGTGTTTTCGCGTTGAATCACCGCAAACTTTTTGTAGTTGTTGCTAAAGTTAGTTTCGGGAATCGGAGTAGCCGTCATCAACTCCATAATCTCCTTAGGAGGTTCCATATATCTATCCTGCGCGGATATACGTAAAATCGCGACACACAGCACAGATGCCGCAAAGCTGAATTTGAGTAGTTTTTTCATATAGTTTTGTTTAAGGTTATTAGATACCTGAAAAGAGAAAAAGTTTAATCGGCGCCTACGCTCAACCATCGTCGGTACCCTACGACGGCCGCTACCGTGTAGGCCATATACAAAACCGCAGTGGGATAAAGTCCCTGCCATCCGTACACTGCTGTGGCCAGAACGTTGGCGGCAATCCATACCCCCCACTGTTCTAAATAGCTGTGCGACAGCATCCACGTAGCGACTACACTCATAGAAGCAATCAGGGCGTCTGCCCATGGAACGGGTCCATCGGTAAAATGCCCCAAGACAAAGTACAAAACAAAAAATATCGATACGACGGCCAACAGACAAAAAAGAGCGGTACGCTTTCCGGTGCGGCAAATATCAGGCGCCGCTTTCCAACGCCACAATCCATAAATACTAATACCCACGTAGTAGATATTCACTCCCATCATGGCATAAAAACCCAAACGGCCAAAAATATAAATATATACCAAAGAGGTCAATATACCCACTATCCACATACTTCTGTGCTTTAAGATTTCGAGCAGCACATAGATCATCCCCGTGAGGGCTCCAAAAATTTCGATATACAGGTCGGGAATCGTCATAAAACCTTAAAACTTTAACGACAAGCTCAGGGTAATGTTGATTTCGGCCTGAGGAAACAATCCGGTTTCGGTATAATCCCCGCTTCCGTCTGCAAAAGCGGCTCGATACACCCAAGCGTTATCTATATATTTCCGGTTAAACAAATTATCTACATAAAGCGAAAAGATGGCTTCTGATACTCCCTTAAAGTTAAACTGTTGTGAAAACCTGAGCCCCCCCGTCCAATAGGCCGGCAAAGCCCTGGAATCGTTGCCGGTATTGTCGTAAAACTGTTTATCCACATATTTGATTTTCAAAGATACCACAGACTCTTTCCAAGGTGTTGCTTCGACTAAGGCCATACCTGTACAAGAAGGGGAATAAGCCAACGATACGTTTCGATACTTTTCCGCTTTTTGCGGCAACGCCCCCCACGCATCGGGGTTATCGTAATAATCCACCCACGCCGTATACTCCCGAATCCGGTTGCGGCTCCAACAAATATTTCCGTCCAATCTTAAAAAATGCAAGACCTGCCATTTTGCCGCCACTTCTACACCCGTTCGATAACTCGAAGCGACATTCTCTTTGACCACATAACCTGTCTCGGTGAGTTTTCCGGTGGGCACCAACTGATCTTTATAATCCATGTAATACAAAGTCATCTCCATTTGAGCGGATGGTCGTTGGTAGCGGTAGCCAAATTCCCAATCGTACATCCGTTCCGAAAGTAAATCGTTGGGACGTCCGGCCTTTACAGCCTCTTTGTAGTCGCTGCGCGAGGGCTCTTTATGCCCTGTAAAAAAGCCAAGATGTATTTGATGGCACGTTAAAAAATGCCAATTCACTCCCATCTTTGGGTTAAAAAATCGATACTTGACGTCTTGGTCAAGCAACACAAAATCTTTATCGGGACCCTCCAAATGATAGTTAATAACGCGATATTGCAGATCGGTAAAGGCGGTTACGCCTCCGGTAAAATCATATTCGGATTGGACAAACAAACTGACCTCCTGTTTGCGGGAATGGTTGCGGTACCATTCGTAGTTTTCCGGAATATGTTGGTTATACATGGCCCAGATCAGGTCTCCATAGTGAGCGCCTCGATATACAGAACCTGTCAATCCACTCAAAAATCGCCAACTATCGTACCTGTAATCTACCATTGACGAGAGTACATAGTAATGATTACCCATCTGTACCCGCTGTATTACATCGCTGCGACTAAATAGGATACCATTTATATCCTGATTATTTAACCCATAGCTTGCATACTTTCGATCGGGTTTATAGTTCTCGTAAAACCCGTCTCCCCTTGTGTAGTTCATGGTAGTACTCCACTTCAAACCGGCAACAGGAGCAAAAAGCCAACTAAACTGGAGGTGGTTTTGGGTATAATTATCGGTTTCGTTGTCGTAATAATGGAGGTTTCCTCCGGCGTCAAAATAGGCGCCCGAAGGGTTTGCCCGGCGATCCTGTGCCATCATTTCGGGAGATACTCCTTCCCACGTAATGCCCGTAACGTGGGCGCCCCAAATCCAGTTAAGCCTGAATGCGTGCCTGCCGAATCCATATCCTGCTCTGGCAAAGAGGGAGTGCATTTGGGCAAAGCCGTTGCGTATATAACCCTCGGTTTGGTTATGGGCATAACGCAGATCTAAAGAAAAACCCTTACGTATTCCTATCCCTAATCCAATGGCCGTCATATAGGTTCGGTACGAACCAACAGCCATATCTACCTGACCATACTCCTCCGGAGAGGCTCCGATGGTTTGCAAATGGAGGCCTCCGCCAAAAGCGCCCGGCCCCGCTACCGAACTCCCCACTCCGCGCTGTACCTGCACCCGCTCCAAAAAACCGGTCAAAGCAGGAAGGTTTACCCAAAAGACCTCTTGGGATTCGGCGTCGTTTAAAGGGACTCCGTTTAAGGTAACGCCGATTCGGGAGGCGTCGCTGCCGCGGATCCTCAGGTAAGCATTACCAACGCCCGTACCGTTTTCCGATATGCCCACTACACCGGGCGTAAGGTCAATGGCAAAAGGCAAGAGCATGGTAGCGGGCGACTTTCTCAAATCGCTCTTATTTAATTGTGTATGTGCCACAAGCGACGTGGCGCCTACGGCCACAGCCGATACCACCACGCTGTCTAAGGTAATTGCCATATTCGTTTGTACCTGGCCGGCCAGCCAAAATGGGGTAAACACGACCCCCAACATAAGTTTTTTTTTGTTCCTCATAATTTTTCCTCCGGCGGCATTATCCGCATCAGGTTCCAGGGGTATGTTCTCAGCCTGTTATGGCACCCCCAATTATTTGTATATTATTTAGTTGTCAAAGAAATCCTATACATTTTGGCCCAATATTTGCCCGTAACGTAAATGTGTTTGCGGTCGAAGTCGTAGGCAATCCCGTTCAGCACTTCTGTTCTGGGGGTTTGGTATTGACGGGCTAATAATCCCGTCAAGTCAATGATCCCCGTTACTTTGCCGGTGGCAGGGTCAATGCGCACGATCCGATCGGTGGTATAAATATTTGCCCATACCTCCCCATCTATGTATTCCAATTCGTTGAGTAACTCGACTTCCCGCTTGCCGTCCGTTACCTTTAAGGTGCTCAATACCGCAAAGGTTTCGGGGTCTCTAAAATAGAGGGTAGACGAACCGTCGCTCATAATCAAACGGACGCCGTCCGAAGTAAGGCCCCAGCCCTCCTCGCGATAAGACAAAGTTCCTATCTGCTGCAAACTCTTGGCATCGTACACAAAACAGGTATGTTCTTCCCAGGTAAGCTGGTAAATCCGATCTTTATGAATACAGGCTCCTTCTCCAAAGTATTGGGGTTTAAGCGCGACACTTTGCACCACGCGCCCCTGTCTAAAATCTATTTTTTGTAAGTAGGACGAACCTCTTTGGCCGGTGCTTTGGTAAAGAAATCCCTCGTGAATAAACAATCCCTGGGTATAGGCGTTTTCGTCGTGGGGCAAAACTTCCTCCACCTTATAACCATACCGTTTTGGTTCCTGATTCTGGGCACAGGCAGGAAGGGCGCCAAACAAAATGCAAAGGGGGAGAAAAAAGGGCGTTCGTCTCATTTGGAAGCGGCTTTAGCGGCTTTAACAAAGGCCACAAAGAGGGGGTGCGCATTTTCGGGCGTACTCTTATATTCGGGTTGAAACTGTACTCCGATAAAAAACGGATGATCCGCTATTTCGACAATCTCAACCAATCCGGTGTCGGGGTTGCGGCCGCTGACACGCATCCCGGCCGCTTCCATCCGCTCTACGTAATGATTGTTTAACTCATACCGATGGGCGTGGCGCTCGCAAATTTCTGTTTTTCCGTATATTTTATGTGCCAGCGATCCTTCCGAAAGGGCGCAGAGGTACCCTCCCAATCGCTTGGTTCCTCCTTTGGTGACCAACCGTTTTTCATCCTCCATCAAGTCAATAATCGGCTCCTCCGCATTGGGATCGACCTCGGTGGTATTGGCTTTTTTAATATTGAGCACATTGCGGGCAAATTCAATAACAGCCATCTGCATTCCTAAACCAATGGCTAATAAGGGAATTTGGTGCTCCCGCGCATACTGGGCCGCCACGATCTTACCGCCCAATCCCCGCTCGCCAAAACCCGACGCTACCAAAATCCCCTGCATCCCGCCCAGCTTTTCGAGCGTGTCAGAGGCTTCCAAATGTTCACTTTGCACATTGTGTATCAAAATTTTACACTCGTTTGCCGCTCCGGCATGGATAAAAGATTCCAAAATCGACTTATAGGCGTCCTGCAATTCTACATATTTACCGACTAAGGCAATATTGATCTCTTTTTGGGGATGCAGCAATTTGTCTAAAAACGCATTCCACTGTGTCAAATCGGGCGGAGGCGTTCCCTTAATGCCAAATTTTCCCAAAATAATCTCGTCCAAACGCTCTCGCATGATATTTAAGGGAACTTCGTAAATACTGTTTGGAGCGTCAATGGCTTCGATCACCGCATTGGGCCGGACGTTGCAAAAGAGGGCCACCTTTCGCTTCATATCGGGAGAAAGGGGATGCTCCGTGCGGCAAACAATCACGTCGGGCTGTACGCCGTTTTGCTGCAACATACGCACGCTGTGTTGTGTAGGCTTTGTTTTTAACTCTTTAGCAGCACTTAAATAGGGAACTAATGTCAGGTGTATAACCGCGCAGTGGTCGTCCGGCAACTCCCATTGCAACTGCCGTACCGCCTCTACAAAGGGCAGAGATTCGATGTCGCCGACCGTGCCTCCGATTTCGGTAATTATCACATCATACTTTTGGGTCTTGGAGAGGAGCAGCATGCGGCGCTTAATCTCGTCGGTAATGTGCGGAATCACCTGCACCGTCTTGCCCAAATACCCCCCCTCGCGCTCGCGATCGATCACCGTCTGGTAAATACGACCGGTTGTAATATTATTGGCCCTTGAGGTATACACATTCAAGAAACGCTCATAATGCCCCAAATCAAGGTCCGTTTCGGCCCCATCTTCCGTCACAAAACACTCGCCGTGCTCGTAGGGGTTCAGCGTCCCCGGATCGACGTTAATATAAGGGTCAAATTTTTGGATGGTTACTTTTAAATTTCTGGCTTGCAATAATTTAGCAACAGAAGCTGAAATAATTCCTTTCCCCAATGAGGAGGTAACGCCTCCCAAAACAAAGATAAATTTTGTATGCATAATAATGGCGACGGGATTTTTCCCTCAAGCGGCAAAGGTATGTTTTTTCATAAAAAAGTCCTAATTTCGCCTCATAAATAAACCCTCTTATGCAAAACCAGCCTGTTGCCGTACACACCGCGCGCTCTTTTAAACCCGGCACTCATGATGTTGAGGTAAATAAACGCCTTAAACTCACCTCTTTTTTGCAAATAACGCAGGAAGCTGCCGAAGAACACGCCACTCTGTACGGTTGCGGCTACCATCACTTGATAGAACAACAGATTGTATGGGTACTCTCCCGTGTTAAGGTTGAGATAGCGCGCATGCCCGAATGGGGAGAAGCGGTACGCCTCAAGACGTGGCACAAACGGGTCGAGCGGATTTTTGCCCTCCGCGATTTTATTCTTTATGACGCCTGCAAAACGCCCTTGGTAAAAGCTACCTCCGCCTGGCTGCTCATGGACGTGCATACGCGCAAAATGTTGCGGGTAGAGCAGATCCTGCCTCATTTAGCCCAAATCAATATACCGCAAGACGCCATCTCCGCGCTTCCCGATAAAATTCCCGCTCCCGACAGCCTCGCCTTGCACCACCTCCATACGGTACGTTTTTCGGACATTGACCTCAACGGCCACGTCAACAACACCAAATACGTCGAGTGGGCCTTAGACTGCCTCCCCTTTGAAACACTCTGTCATAACCAACTCTCTCACTTTCAAATCAATTTTAACCTCGAAGCGCGCCACGACGACCCCATTGCTTTGTTCCACGCCTCCCCCTCTCCCCAAACCCATTACGTAACCGGCGTGCGCGATGGACAAAATCTTTTTCAGGTGGTTTGCGGGTTGCGGTGAATCTTACTACCTTTGCAGCCGGAGGGCCGTTCTATCGCTCTTTGGTTTCAAAGGGAGGAAAGTCCGGGCAGGAAAGGGCGCCGCGCTGTGGAAAGCACAGGTAGCCGTAAGGTTAGGGTGGACGTAACAGAAAATAACCGCCCGAAATTTTCGGGTAAGGGTGAAAAGGCGGGGTAAGAGCCCACCGTATAGGGCAGCAATGCTTTATGACGTACGCCCCCGCGGCCTGCAAGACCATGTATACCGACAATGGAGGGCTGCCCGCCTGATGTCGGGGGGTAGGTTGCTTAGATAAATGATAGAAGCCTTAGGGGAGACCCAACGGTACAGAACCCGGCTTACAGGCCCTCCTTTTTTTTTCAAAAATTTCCTATTTCAAAAATAAAGTTTACTTTTGCGCCGCCATGAATCAAAAACTCCACCCATATCAAGGAAGCGTGCGGGCCGTTCTTGTCCGACGATAAAGGTCGGCCTGTCAGTATCGATTCATTTTTTCACCTTAATTTTCTAAATACTTAACATGAATGTGCTTATTCTTGTGGCAAATACTAACCACATCATACACACGCAAAAAATCTGCGAATTAATTTATGTATCCGCCCTGCAAAGGGGTACCGGAATAGCCACCCGTTCTCCCGAGTATATTGCAGAAAAGATGCAAAGTGGCAAGGCTGTTATTGCCTTGGATGGGAACAAGGTCGTCGGATTTTCCTATATCGAAACGTGGAGCCACGGTAAATTTGTGGCCAATTCGGGTTTGATTGTAGATCACGATTATAGAAATCAGGGATTGGCCCGACAAATCAAACATGCCGTCTTTGCCCTCTCCCGCACCCTGTACCCCGATGCCAAAATATTCAGCATTACCACCGGTTTGGCCGTAATGAAGCTGAATACCGAATTGGGCTACCGCCCCGTCCCTTTTTCGGAACTCACTGCTGACCCCGAATTTTGGAAAGGGTGCGAAGGATGTAGAAATTACGATATTTTAGAACGCAATAACAGAACCATGTGCCTCTGTACCGGCATGCTCTACGACCCCAACCTTTAATTTTCAATTTTCAACTTTCAATTTTCAACTATGAAAAAAGTCCTCCTCGCCTTCAGCGGCGGCCTCGATACCTCGTTTTGCATCCCTTGGCTGATCCACGAAAAAAAGATGGAAGTCCATACCGCCTTAGTCAATACCGGCGGGTTTTCTGCGCATGAATTAGAGAATATTACTCATAAAGCCAAACAATTAGGCTCTGCTTCTCACCTCAATATAGAGGCAACCGAAATGTTTTATCAAAAAGGAATCCGCTACCTCCTCTTTGGAAACATCCTCAAAAACGATACCTATCCCCTCTCGGTAAGTTCAGAGCGGATTTTTCAGGCCTTAGCCATCGTGGAGCACGCCCGAAAGATAGAGGCCGTCGCCATTGCTCACGGCAGTACGGGCGCCGGCAACGATCAGGTGCGCTTTGACCTTGCGTTCCAGGTGATGGCGCCCGACTTGGACATCATAGCTCCCATTCGCGAACTCCAAATCACCCGTAAAGAGGAGATCGATTACCTGAAAAAATATGGATTTGACTACTCTTGGGAAAAGGCTAAATATTCCATTAACCAGGGAGTCTGGGGAACCAGTGTAGGAGGCGCAGAGACCCTTAAAGCATCCGGTATCCTACCCGAAGAGGCATGGCCCCATCAGATAACCAAAGATGGAAAAGAGATCATTTCGATTGGTTTTACCAAAGGCGAACCCACCGCGCTTAACGGCGTAAATCTTTCTCCCGTTGCGGTGATAAAACAACTCAATCAAATCACTCAACCGTATGGAATCGGTCGAGACATACACGTAGGCGATACCATTATCGGCCTCAAAGGCAGGGTAGGATTCGAGGCACCAGCCCCACTCATCCTCATTAAAGCCCACCACCTCTTGGAAAAACACGTATTGACCAAATGGCAGCAATACTGGAAAAAACAGTTGGCCGACTGGTACGGCATGTTGCTGCACGAAGCCCAATATTTGGATCCTGTGATGCGGAACATCGAACTTTTTTTAGAGGATACCCAGCAAAGGGTCATCGGAACGGTATCCATTGAACTGATGCCCAAGCACTTTTCCATTCTCGCCTGCTCCTCTCCCTACGACCTGATGAACAGTAAGTTTGGAGAGTATGGCGAAATGAATAAAAGTTTTACCGGCGCCGATGTACAAGGCTTTACCCGGATTTTGGGCAACCAGCTAAACATCTACTATTCGCTGAATCATGAATAAAGTGCGTTGCTCCATAGCCGGAGGCAGCGGTTATACGGCCGGCGAATTGTTGAGGATACTTTTGTATCATCCTGATGTTGAAGTAATCACCATACACAGCCACTCATGTACCGGCCAACCGGTTACCTCCGTACATCGAGACCTGCTTGGAGAAACGGAACTTTGCTTTTCCAACAAACTCCTCCCAACCGACCTCCTCTTTCTCTGCCTTGGACATGGATTGTCGGCTAATTTTTTGGATCAGCAAAAAATCAGCCCCGAAACCAAAGTCATTGATTTAGGCAACGATTTCAGGTTAAATCCTGTATGCGGCAACCGCACCTTTGAGTACGGCCTCCCCGAAGCCTTCGGCAAACAAATCCGTGCGGCCTCCAACGTTGCCAATCCCGGTTGTTTTGCCACCGCCATCCAATTGGCCCTGCTTCCGTTGGCACAACAGGGATTGTTGCAGGACGAGGTACATATCCACGCCGTTACCGGATCCACCGGCGCAGGCAGAGGGTTGAGCGACTCGACCCAATTCAGCTACCGCAGCAACAATTTGTCTATATACAAACCATTTATCCACCAGCACTTAGGTGAAATCCGCCAAACCCTGTCCCTCTTGCAACCGGAGCGGCAACCATTGCCCCCCCTCCATTTTATTCCGGTGCGCGGATCTTATACACGAGGCATTTTTGCTACCCTCTACACCCGTTGCACCCGCCCCATAGAAGCCGTCCAATCGCTCTATCAAGACTATTATCAACCACATCCTTTTGTGCACATTGCGCACGATGAGATCAGCCTCAAAGAGGTGATCAACACCAACAAATGC
>WRJW01000197.1 GCA_009778375.1 Bacteroidota bacterium | reverse complement strand
ATAAGTATCTAATTGAGATATTTTGATTTGTGTTCAAAACAGTAATTTCGAGCAGGTCGCCTGCTTCCAACGGCCAGTTCAAATAAAGGGTTACGGTATGGGAGTCGTGCGTATAATAACGGAAACCGATACCTTTCCCATTGACCTTAACGGCAAAGGTAGTTTGGGCGTTATCTACGGTAATAAGAGAAGCATTGGTAAAGCGGAAGACAGGCAGGACGGGGGTCTTGAAGGTTACCCGAGATATGGTGCCGGAAAGAGGAGTTAACAACGCCTCATCCTGTAGCGTTCGGACTGGTTTTTTGACGCCGCCGGGGCGGAGGAAGGGGTTAAGGAGGCTCACCGGCTCTGAGGCGTCGGGATAGTAGAGGACGCCCCCCAAGAAACCCATATTGTTGCGGGGAAATTGCGGGTTGGTTGACTTTTTGGTGGTAATGTCGTAAATCATGGGAGTAGACCAGGATACCCAGTTAAGATCGTGGTTGTGATAGCCGGTATAGGGGTCGTCGCGGAGGGTTTCGAATACGGTACATCCCCAGGCAATCAGGGCATCCTCGCTGTCGATTTTGAGGGTTTCGCCCATTCCGTACACTCCCGATTTGAGGGTCAGGTATTGATTCAGTTCTTCGTCAAACTGCAAATAGTTCCAATCACCTGGCAATACCCTGTACAAAGGATCGCCTACCCTGTTCTCATACCATAAGCCCAAGTCTCCGGACCAAAAGAGCCGCTTGAAAGCTTCAAAACCCCAGGGGTCGTAGCGGTAAAATGTCCATCGGTTGCTCACGGGCGTCCAGGTGCCATCATTTGTGCCGTCTTTAGATTCGCGGGAACAACCGTGCCAGTAAGTAGCTACGGTAGAAACATATTCGCCCCTGCTCGACAAGTAAGCGCCAATGTTATTTTCGTCGTAATACCGACGCTCGTTTGCTTCGTCGGTAGCCGCGTTATGGGCATCGGTAATGTTGGTAAAAACCCAGGGAGCGTAGCTGTTGGCTCCGGTATAGCTGTCGATGCCGTGCCCCCCTTCGTGATAGAGGAGAAATTCATTTTTGTATCTGGTCATGCTGTAATCGCGGGTAATATTGTTGGCCTGATCTTGAAAAATATTGCCACCCCAACCCTCCACATAGAGTCCGCTGTGGTAGTTACCGGCCTGTTGCCCTCTGCGTTCGGGCTGCTGATTGGGATGCTGCCCTTCAGCTACCACCAACATCCCTCCGCCCTGCCGTACCGAATAGTCGGCGATCCGCTGGCCCGGGCGATCAAAGATGGAGCAGGTCGGCGATTCGGCCTGTGAATAGGGAATCCCGCTGGGCCATTCGGCATAAACCTTATGAAGGTTGTTGGTAAATCCCAAATCGTAATACATGCCGGAAAGGATCAGCACCTTTTGGGGAACGTCCGTGTCCCCATAAATATAGACGCCGGTAAGGGGAGAACGGTAAACATTGCCCACCCAGGGTTTGAACTCCGCTTCGTGCGGCTTGTCTGCGGGAAGTTGATGTCCTGCCCAGTCACACACCGGCGTGTTGCCCGTATAACGTACCCGAAAAAGACCATTGAGACGGGCACCGAATTGACTTACAGCCTCTTCTACTCCTACGTACTGACCAAACCTAAGGGCGGTGGAACTTACCTGTTCGTTATTATCTATCCACCCACCAGCAGCCTGATTGCGCTCGATGATATCTTCCTGCGTAAAACCCCTGAAAGATCTGCCAAAATGGCCCAGCGTAAAGCTCCCGACGTTAGAGGCATTCTCCCCGGAAGTGTTTATTTGGAGCGTTATGGCACGCCACAAATAACCGCCTGCCATCGTAACGCCGGTAACGTCGCGCCACGTTTTGCCCTTGTCGACGCTCTGCTCTACCCTCCAGTTACCGGCATGGTAGAGGTTGGTCATATCTTTGACTTCGCGGTTGAATTTTATTTCGATCTGGTTTTCGGCAATGACCCACACGTGCTCCACCTCCAGATCAGGATATGGAAAGGCGGTAACGTCAAAATTATCCGCCTGCGAATGCCAGAACCAGGGCATGGAAAGACGGACGCCATCCCGCCCCCGGTCAAAACCGTCGCTGTTCTCGCTCGAAAAGTACTCCCACTCTCCAAAGATCCCGCATAAAGGCCTGTACAGCTCAGGGTCATAACGCTTAAGTTCTTCACGGGTATTGACTGGCCCACCCGCTTGGCTCCACTGCCCGTCTGCCGTCTCCGGAATAAATTCGTAGAAAATCAGGGTACCGTAGACAAAATAGTCTTCTACACTTTGCATCATTTTGGTGCCCGGATATTTGTTATTTTCCTTAGCTTTTTGATAGGCGGCTACTATATGTTTGTCGTAGCGATAGTCGTCGAGGTCGTTATAAACACTGCGGGGGATTCTTCTGCACCCCAAAGTAGCCCCCTCAGGAGACCCATCCACCCCTACTTTCCAAAAGAGGCGGGCAAAGGCTTCCCCCAAATAGAAAAAATCGCTTTTAGGTCGATCCATGCTTCCAACACCCTCTTGCCGCATGACGTCGTCGGCAGTGGCTACGATAATAGGCTTCTCTATGCTTCCCTCTATCACGCGGCGGGTCTTGTAGTCATCCGGATTAAACAGTTCGCGCCACTGCGGCGCCTCGTAAACCGATTGATCAGGGCCTACCACCATGACGGTTAAGCCATAATCTACGCTATTTTGGGTAATCATTTCGGCCCTGCCCGTCATGCGGTTTATGCCACCGGCGGCATAATCCACCACGTGCTCTTGCAAAGCAGCGGTACCGGTCACGCTGATCTTTGATTTGGAACCGATGTTCCGATAGTCGTAAAAAGGCACCCATTCGGCAGTAATTTCTCGATTATCCGTTTTGACCCGCAATGTTGCAGCCGCAGCCGGACCTAAAAGAGCTTGCGTATCTTCGCCCGGCGTTCTTGCCACACCGGTTTTACCTCTCAACGTTCCTACGTTCAACGGTTTGACCAAACGAATATTGATAACGGGAGCCTTGGCATAAGGGCCAAAATCAAAATAAGAGAGATAGGTGTAGTCGACTTTTTCTCCCAGAACCGTGACCGTAAAATGGTCGTAAACTTCCTGTGCATTGGCCGGCTTTGTGGAGCAAACAATTTCCACTTCCCGGTCGGTGATCAGGCGCGCTACATCGAGGAGGTATTCTTCTCCAATCAACTGTAAAGAACAGATAATAAATAATGTTAAGAGTGAGGCCAGTTTTTTCATCGCGTAATATTTTCATTGATTAACAGTGGCAAGTTAGCAAATTTTTAACTACTTTTGTCAGAGAAATATATGATATGAAGGTTACAAAATTTATTTTTACGCTAACTATTTGTTTATTTGCGCTTAGCTGTTCCAAAACACCCCCGCCAAAACTGGAGTTCTCTACACAAAGTATCTCACTGGATCCCAGAGGATCCGTTTCTACATTATCCATTAAAAGCAATACGTCCTGGAAAATTTCAACCTCATTACCCGAATGGTTGACGATTCGCCCCGCATCGGGACAGGGAGAAGCCCAACTCGAAATAAGCGGAGTTCCCAATACCAAATACCCCCGAACGGTCGAGATTCTTTTTGTAGGTACGGAACAGGGTAGTAATGTGAGCGCTACCCTCCAAATCACTCAATCCACAGTCGATTTTAAGGTAGACAAAACCGCTTTGGCGTTAGAAAACGACGGAGCGGCCGTTTTGTTATCGATCAATACCGATGCGGTATGGCGGGTGCAGAATATTCCAGACTGGGCAACGGTGACGCCCGAGGCAGGTCAAGGTAATGCTGTGGTGCGCATCGCGGCATCGGTCAACGAGGCCAAAAGAGAGCGATCGGGGAGTATTGATTTTACCTATTTTGACAGCCAACTCTCGTTGATCCTGAATCAAAAAGGAGATGCACGCTACAACAAACCACCCAACAAACCCGAATTGCTTTATCCGTTGGACGGCGACACAGATGTCTCTACTTTTCCTCGCTTTGCCTGGCGTTGTTCCGATCCTGACGGAGACTCGATTGCCTATTCTCTCTACATCTCGACCGATGGTTTTGGCTTTGCCGAATACGGTCCGTACGCCGACTCCCTTGTCTATCTTAACAGCGAATTTACCCCCTCCATGTTGTATTACTACAAAATAGTGGCCGACGATGGGGACGGAGGCGTTACCGAATCGGACACCTACTCTTTTACCACCTGTAACAGAACGGTATATGCAGACGGAACTGTGCTTCCGTATATGCGCGCTACCCATCCGCAACCGGTGATCTTGATCTTTACAGGGGACGGATACATAAAGCAGGAGTGTAATGCAGGTGGGCTGTTTGAGCAAAATGCAACCGAAGGGATCGAAGCGCTCTTTAGCATCGAACCTTATAAATCTTACCGTGATTATTTTACCGTCTATATTGTTTTTGCCCATTCCATCGAAAGCGGCGCCACCCAACTAGATCAGGGTATCTACCGGCAAACAGCTTTTGGCACCACCTTTGACGACTCGGGCACCCACATGTCTACCAATACCGACAAAGCCTTTGAATATGCCCGTTTTGTACCAGAAATGACCGACTATGGCCTCAACAACACTGTTATTTTTATGATGGTGAATCAGGATCGCTATGCCGGCACCTGCTGGATGTGGCCCGGTGGGAGATCGGTCGCTATTTGCCCCGTCAGCCGACGGTCGAGCACCTACGGATACGCCAACGTGGTACTGCACGAAGGTGGTGGACACGGCTTTGGACGATTGGCCGACGAGTACGTGAACAACAATACGCAAATCCCCGCCTCCGAGGTATCGAGCTACCGATCGTCTCAGGACCGGGGTATGTATTTGAATGTTGACTTTACGACCGATTCGCAAAAGATCCTTTGGGCTCAATTATTGGGTCTGCCGGGATACAACCGTGTGGGTATATTTGAAGGAGCCGCCCTCTACAGGTACGGCGCTTTCAGGTCAGAAGAAACCAACTGCATGATCAACAACATGAAATACTTTAGCGCCGCCTGCAGGGAGCAGATTGTAAAGCGGATATTAACCATTTCGGGCGAAGGATACTCCTTAGAAAAATTTGTAGGAACAGATTATGTCCGAAGTCCCAACGCGGAAGCCGAAGCGCAAACCAAATCCTTTGATCCCAAAACCTTTATTCCGTTGGCTCCTCCTGTTGTTGTGTGGTAGGATTACAGTAAGGTTAGCACCTTAGCCAAATCCTCAGGCTTTTTCCAGTTTATTTTGTTGGCCTTTACAAAGGCATTAAACTCTTTCTTTTTGGCGGCGTCTGTAAGGCTTTTTTCGACCTCTTTAGCCCTTGCCGGTATGAGTTCCATGCCGGAGATAAAGAAATATTTTTTGAGCAGCGGCACATCCTTTCCGGCGTCTTTGTTGTTTTTGAGGTTCATGTGGTTCATATTTCCATCGAACCTCCCCAATTCTATGGAAGAAAGCTTTTGGGTCGAGGCGCTATTGGACGAAGAACCGTAGGCCCCCGCATCGTTGTAGAGCGACTTAAAATCTCCGGAAATAAGCAGAACAAAATAAATCCCCGGATTCCCTTGGGCAAGTAGTTGATAAAAGGATCCGTCTAATGGTACGAAGGCATCTTTGGCAATTTCTACTTTACTGATATTGTCTGTAGCTATTAACTCACAAATATTCTCTCCATCAATAAAATGAAGTTTGTTTGCGTAGACGTGTATATTCAAAAATCTTGTTTCGCTTTTTCCCGATTTAAAATAGACTTTTCCTTCTGTAAAATCGGAATAGAGATAGGGCCACATGGTGGTACACTCCTGGGCAAAAACCCATAAACAAGTGAACAAAAATAGAAAACTTGCTAATATTTTTTTCATGAGGATATGCTTAAAAAAAGAAGGGCATAAAATATGCCCTTCTTTAAATAATGAGTACCTAATCTTTTATTAATTCGATCTCTGCCGCAAAGGCATTGAAATCTCCGGCATAATCAGTTGCTGCCTCATCGAAATAGGCGCAGGAGTAAACTTCGTCAAGTATCAACATGAAACGCCGATCGGCTGAAATAGTGACGGTAACAAAGCCGTTATCTGGAATATACTCTTCGCCATCCGGGCCATAAGAACCTTCAAGACGGATTATTTTAAACCGGCTATCTATCATAATAACCTGATTTACAGGAATACGAATTTCCGTCATATCTTCATCCACAATCCCAAAAATCGGAGTAGAGGAGCTTGAACCGTAAGCTATAAAATTAGATATCCATACTTTGGAGATATCGCTTGCATCTTTAGTCAAGGTTACGGTCCAATCAGTCGGACCATCGTAATAACTCTCACCGGATGCAGACCAAGTACCCAAGATAGGCGTTAAAGGGTGGTCTAAATCGTTGATGGTAACCGTGATCTTTTTCTCTGCCCCCAAAGCTACAGCGCCCGCGTTATCGAGTTCGATAGAGAAAGAGAGGTCGCCGGTAAAGAGGCCCGGCTGGTCGATAATCTGTACCTGAATGTTTTGAATCGGGTCAGACGGCGTAAAATTAAGGCTGGAACCCAAAACATTAAAATTCTCGCCTGATTTTGCCGAACCGTCTACAACTCTATATGAAACAGAAGTGGTAAAACCATGCAGGGTACGCATCGTTACGGGAATCGTTACCGTTCCGGCATTCTCGTCAAAAGAGAGAGAGCTTACGTCAAAAGCCACACAGGCGTCTTTGTCGTCAAAGGTTGGCGGTTCGTTCATTTTGCTGCAGGAGGAGAAGATCAACCCTGCCACAGCAAAGAGACTACATATTTTTGTACTTATTTTCATAATCATATATTATTAATAACCTGTATTTTGTACTAAATTCTCATTGGCGTCCAACTCCCTTGAGGCAATAGGCATGGCCCAACGGTAATCGGGAAAAGGAATATCTTTATTCACGGTATTGGTTCCGGTAAAGTCTGTTCGTACCATAGATTTCTTACAGCGCGCAAGATCAAACCATAAATGACCTTCCCATGCCAACTCTTTGCGCCGCTCGATAAAGACGTCATCGGGAGTGACGGCCAAATACGCAGTTGCATTTCTGTTAGATGTAATAACGTTCAAATCAGAAACTGCGGTTGCTCCGGCCACGTTGGCCCCATTGACCAAAGCTTCGGCGCGGTTGAGGTACATCTCCGAAAGGCGAAGTACGACTAAATTAGTAACATCGGGAGCCGCTCTTCCTTTTCCGCGGTATTTGGTCGTCCAAAAGAGGTTATCCACATCGTCCACACCCCGGAAGAGGTTACTGCGCACATCATCGTCGTTGTAGAGAAAAACCAAATCGTTGCTGGCTGCACAGTCGGCATAGCCGGTAGGATCGGTCATATAGGAAACACCCTCCCAAAAGGGGTCGTACGAGTTGGATCTTGCCCCGTAGATTTCAAAAATGACCTCACCGGAAGAGGGAACATCCTGCCCCCATACCGTAAGACACTGGTCAGGATTCCACATCTTGAATTTGGAGTTGGTGATCACTTTGGTAGCGTAGTCGGCAGCATTTTGCCATTGGCCCATGTAGAGGTAAGCCCTGCTCAACAATGCTTGGATGGCCGGACGGGTACAGGTGGACGCGGGGTCGGAAACGGCTGATCTAACGTATCCGGGATCCATCAAATTTTCGGCTTCTTTAAGGTCGGCCACTATATAATCAAAGACCTCTTTAACCGTATTCCGAGCGGGTTTGGCGTCGGACTCTGAATGAAAAATATAGGGAATGCCGGGGCCGTCAGGCTGGTATGTATAAGGCAAAGCGTACAGTCTTACTAAATCAAAATGACCTAAAGCTCTTAAAAAGAGACATTCTGCATGCAGATTGTCTAAATCCTGCTGGTCGACGGTGGTAGAGGTTTTTCCCTCTAAATTATCAATCACATTGTTAGCGCATGAGATCACGTAGTAAGCAGTACTCCACAAGGCGGGAGTGCTCGAAGCGTTGTAATCGAGCGAATAGGGTACAATAAAGCGCCCCGATGTATAGTCCGACTCGGCAGGTCTTTTTCCATTTCCGGAACGCATCTCGGCGTCTAACACGTAAGCGCTTCCGTACCAGTTTCCACTGTACAACGGACTGTAGGCTCCGGCAACGGCTTTGTTTAATCCTGTATATTCCGACATGGTCAACACGTCGCTTTGTACTGTTTTAGGCTCTTCGATCAAAAAATCTTTGCAGCCAAAGAGGAGTATAGTACATGCTAATATGGTAATATTCTTTTTCATATCTATTAATTTTTAGAAAGATAATTCGATTCCACCGATAAATGACTTAGTCATGGGGTAAATACCAAATCCCATACCGTCAACCCCTCTCTCGGGATCCCACCAGTCGACTTTATGGAAGGTAAAAATATTCAGCCCGCTGACGTAGAGTTTAAGGTTGGACACCTTCACTTTATCCAATACTTTTTTGGGAAGGTTGTACGAGAGGGTAATGTCTTTTATTCTTAAATAATCACCCTTTTGTAAATACCTGGTACTGCTGTTGTTGTAGGCATTTGAAGTGGTGCCCCATACTGGTATGGGGTTTACTGCCGTATCGCCCGGTTTTTTCCAGTAGTTCAGCATCCTGACTGTCTGATTCATGTTTTGGTTGCCGTCGCTTTCTAAGTACCTTTTTTCTCCGATAAATATTTTATTACCTCCTTTAAACTCAAAAAATGCACTCAGATTTAATCCTTTCCAATCAACAGAAGTGTTAAATCCTCCGATGTATTTAGGCTCGGGGCTCCCCGCATAGATGCGATCGGCCAAATTGAAATTATTGGTAAGTTCCCCATCCTTGGTACGCCACAAGGGTTCTCCATTCACAGGGTTTACGCCGTAATAGTCATACAGGTAGAAGGTAAAGAAATCCTTGCCCACCACGTGCCTCAACCTGGCATCCGACGAATAGGAAATAAATTCAGAACCGGCTAAATCAATGATCTTTGATTTGTTAAAGGCGAGATTGAACCCAACGGACCAGTTAATATCTTTGGATTGAATAATATCCGCATCTAATTTAAATTCGAGGCCTTTATTGTTAATCTTTCCGATGTTTAAAAAGTTGGAAGAAAATCCCGAAGTCTGGGGAACCTGTTTATCCAACAACATATCCTGCGTATCACGAGAATAGAGGTCAAAACTTGCATTGAATCTCCGTAAAAAGGCAAAGTCTAATCCCACGTTCCACGTAAGGTTGCGCTCCCACGACAAATTTTCGTTGGCAGGCCTGCTGGGTCTCATGCCTGTTGCTCCGTTGTACGCAGTCGTTGCGTAGACGCCGTAGGCTCTGTACGGACTAATACCGTTATTCCCGTTCACACCATAGCTGACCCGTAATTTTAAAAGGTCCACAATGCGCTGATCTTTCATAAATCCTTCGCTCGAAACGTTCCAGGATCCGCCGACCGACCAGAAAAGGCCCCATTTATTTTTTTCGCCAAAGAGCGAGCTTCCGTCCTCACGTACCGAAGCCTGCAGGTAATACTTGCCGGCAAAATTGTAATCCAAAATACCAAAAAACGACATTAAGGTTCTGGCGTTATAGTCGTATTCGACCTCGGTATCCTCCGGCGGGCAGGTATTGACAATAGGCATCAGGGGGTCAACGGTTGGTACCCAAATAAAATATTCGCTGTACGTTCTCCTCATGGCCTCCTGTCCAGCCAAAACTCTGATAGAATGGCTATTAAACACATCGTTATACGTGATGGTATTAGAGGTGGTAAGCTGAGTCCATGTGTTGGTCGAAAATTGCTGCGTACCGTATGGGCCGTTGTCATCTTCCTGACCATAATTGCCTTCGGGAGACCAATACCGGTTTCCGTCCCCAAAGGTGGCTTCAACAGCATTGTTGGTTTTAAAGGTTAAATATCTTGTGGGCTTCCATTCTATATAACTACTCCCTAATAAGCGGTAGTGCTTGTCGTATTGCTTATCGTGGGTAGCAATAGCCTTGGGATTGGTATTTGCGTTCTCTGAAATATTGAAATTAAATCCCTCTCCGTCCGGGTCGTACACCGGCGTCCAGGGAAGAATAATAATTCCCCCGAACATAGGATTGGCATAATACAAACTCTGCATGGCCACGTCGTTGGACTCTTGATACGTCAAGTTGATGCGGGCACCTGTTGTGATGGTGTTGGTGAGTTTGTAGTCTGTATTTACCCGTGCGGTAACTTTGTTAAAATCGACTCCGTAATAGACCCCTTCGTTGCGGTGGTAAGACAAGGAACTGTAGTAAGAACCTTTATTGTTGCCCCCCATGGAATTGATTTCAAATTCCTGCATAACACCCTTTCTCGAAAGAATGCCTAACCAGTCGGTTTGCGGCTTGTCTAATAACGACATGGGCCGGTACCTCGAAACATTGGAAGGATCGTCGGGGTCCCTGCCGGCATTGATGATGGCCTGCCTTTGATACCCCAAGAGTTCAGAGCCATTCATCATCCTGAAGTTATTGTCATTAGCCATTGTGGAGACCCCGTATTTGGCGCGGGCCGAAAATTGGGATTTCCCTTCTTTACCTCTTTTTGTGGTTACCAAAATCACTCCGTTGGCAGCACGGGAGCCATACACAGAAGCGGCAGCCGCGTCCTTTAAAACGGTAATGGACTCAATATCGCTTGGATTGTAGGCCGAAAGAGCATTACCTGTGTTGGTGAAATAGGCCAAATCTCCTTGAATTACAGGAATCCCGTCAATAACCCACAAAGGTTCATTGCTTGCGTTGATCGAGGAAATGCCCCTGATACGTATGTTGGAGTTAGCTCCGGGTTGTCCCGAATCCGATGTAATTTGCACGCCGGCCATTTTACCAGCCAGCATTTTATCTACGGAAGTTACCGGAACTTCTGCCAGGGTGGCTCCCGAAACAGTAGCGATGGAGCCCGTTTTTGCTTCTGATCTGACGACACCGTAAGCGACCACAATAAGTTCTTCGAGTTTGGTTGCATCTTCCCGAAGGGCAACATTAAGAACAGGCCCACTGACAACAATATTTTGGGTCGTCATCCCAATGCAGGAAAATTCGAGGGTCTCGCCTCGGTTGGCTGTAATGACGTATTCGCCATTTACATCAGTAGTAGTTATGGTTTGACTGTTAGCTACTTTTACACTGACTCCGGGTAAAGGAGAGTTGTCTCCGGCGTCTACAACAACGCCCCTCACCTGAACAGGTTGAGCAAACAAGCTAACAGAGAAAACCGTACATAAAACTGCAATCAAAAAATTGATTTTTTTCATAAGATTGGTTTAAGTTAGAATTATTAGTTTATATACATGAGTGCAAATGTACAATTTTTTTTAAAAATGCA
>WRJW01000196.1 GCA_009778375.1 Bacteroidota bacterium | reverse complement strand
ATTAAGGGGACAAAGGAAAGAAGGAGGGATGGACGTTTCATAATATTATATTCCGCTAAAAGATACATTATTAAAGGCTAACGAGGGGATTCTCCAGGATGAGCAGGTTCGGGCATCGTTGGCTACGGCGCAAAGCCGGCTCCATAGTTCAAGCATATTACCACTGATAATCATTTCACTTACAGGCGCTCCAACCATTCCGTCAACGATTGCAAACCCTTCGATACCGTAAGAAAAATCTCCGGTGGAGCTGTTACAGTTGCCGCCGTTAAATCCGGTAACAAAAATCCCTTTTTGCAACGCTTGCATCAATTCGGGGGCGCCTCCGCTGCCCCCTTCCCAAATCAGAAGCGAGGGTCCCCCGATGGTAGGCGGCATCTGCAATTTATGGGCATGGTAAGTATCAATAAAATAGGTATTCAATATGCCTTTGCATAAAATAGGCGTGGTGCGCGTGGCCACCCCTTCGGCGTCAAACAGTCGGGCGCCCTGCGCCCCCCGAATCAGCGGATCATCCGTAATGGCCAGCAAGTCGGATCCTATTTTTTCTCCTAATTTGTGGATTAAAAAAGAGTTGTTTTGTTGGATGGCGGCTCCGTTCAAGGCGGCCATCAGGGGGGCGAGGAGTTGGGCAGCTACCGTGTGTTCTACCACCATCGGATAATCACCCGAAGGCAAGGTTTTGGGTTGAAGTTTTGCGGAGGCCCGTTCTAAGGCTTGCGTTCCGCACCCCGTTACAGGCAGTTCTTGGAGAAAGAGCGCAGATTCATACCACCAGGCGCTTGGACGGGCGTCTCCCGCATCCCTGAGCGCCACTTCGGCAGTAAGGCTGCAAACTGTCTGGCGGGTAGTGGCCTCAAATCCTTGAGAATCTATTAAGTAACAACTTTCTATTCCATCTCCGTATTCACTTTCCACAGAAATCAGGCGGGAATCCTTACCCCAAACTTCCCGAGCGCAGGTAAAAGCGCGTGCGCTCTTTTCGTCACCACTCATAGCGGCTAATGCGGGATCAAACAGGGCTAAATCGCGATGGCCTTTATAATACCGGGCCGGATCGGGCAGGGTTCGGGCCGGATCGGGGGCCAGCAGGCGGATGCCGGCTATGGCCTGTTCGATAAAGCGTTGCAGGGCATCCCGTTCCAAACGATTGGTAGAAAAAGTGCCGTATCGACCCTCTGCAAATAGTTGGAGCTGGAGGGTATTACCGGCAGCCTGATGTACTTTTTCCAACAGGGTGTCCCTGACGGTATAGCTGCTTTGTACCCCGCTGCTCAAGCATACACGCGCGGCAGAACACCCTTTTTTGATGGCCATGGATAAGGCTTCCCGAGCCATGGATTGGTGAATGGCAGACATATTATACTCCTCCTACCGTTAATTTACGCACCAAAACGCTGGGCATGCCGCACGAAACGGGACAGGATTGCCCTTTGCCGCAGGTCCAACTGCTGTTATCCATTCGTCCGTTGTTGGCAACCATCTCAATATCGGCCAAAGCCTGAGGTCCGTTGCCGATAATGTTGAGGTCTTTAATGGGCTGGGTACGTTTTCCGTTCTCAATGAGATACCCCGATTTAACGTAAAAAGTAAAATCGCCCGCTCCTATTTGTACCTGCCCGTTGGAAAAGTGTTCTACAAACACTCCCTTTTTTACCTCGGCAATCAGATCGGCTTCGGAAGCGGTTCCGTTTTCCATATAGGTGGCCCGCATACGGGGGATGGGCATGTAGCGAAAAGACTCCCTGCGTCCGTTTCCGGTAGGCTCGGTTTTATACCATGAGGCGCTCATACGGTCGTGGAGGTAGCTGTGGAGTACGCCGTCCTGTACCATAAAGGTTTTTTGGCCGGGGACTCCTTCGTCGTCCATATTAACGGCGCCCCTGCTGGCGGATAGCGTTCCGTCGTCGATTACGTTAATGCCTTTGCGGCAGATTTGCCGGTGCAGTTTGTCGGAAAAAATAGAGGTTTGCTTCCGGTTAAAATCGGCTTCAAAGGCGTGGCCGATGGCTTCGTGCAGGAGTATGCCCGATCCTCCGGAGCCCATTACCACCGCCATTTCTCCCCCTTTGGGCTGACGCGCTTCAAACAGAAAAGAGGTACGGGCTACCGCCTCCCGAGCCAATTCCTCCACCAATTCCGGTTGCAAAAATTCGGCGCCCATGCGCATGGAGCGGGAAAGTGTAGTATTTTCTATCCGGCCTTTATGTTCCATTACGCAAGATACCGAGAGGGTAATCATGGGGCGAATGTCCCAACCAAATTCTCCCAAAGAATTAAAAAACAGAATTTTATTTGTAGAATGCGCCAAACGGGCCATGACCTTGTTTACGCGGGGATCAGCGGCACAAATAGTGTCGTGCAGCCGTTGGAGCCAGGGCATTTGCGCTTCCAAAGCGTAAGTTTCTAAAGGAACGAGTATGGGGTAGCGTTGAGGCACATCGATGTATTTGGGGGTAATGGCGGCTATGGTACCATCTCCGGAAACGATGGTTGCCGCCGTTTGGGATGCACGCATCATGTCGGCTGGCAGGGTGGTCTCGGTATAGGCATATCCGGTTTGTTCTCCCAGGCAGGTACGCACCCCCATGCCGTAATCGGTATGAGCGGCCACCTGATTTACCGCTCCGTCCCGTAGGCTTAATTCTCCATAATCACTCTGTTCAAAATAGAGATCGGCATAATCTCCTCCCTTGTAAAGGGCTGTCTGTATGAGGTGTTGCAACAGCGGAAGATCAACTTCAAAATGTTGCATAAGGGGGTATAAGGGGTTGTTCAAAGTCGTTGAAATGTTAAAATTCGTGCGAATGTACATATTTATTGCTAATTTTGCCTCAGACAATTTTACAAACCATGAAGAAACTTTTTTTAATTCCCCTACTGGCGTTGTGGCTGCCGGTATGGGCACAGGTAACTCCTGCATCGTTAAAGGGCATGAACGACGAAGCCCTCCTGAGAACCATCACCCGCGAATTGTCGGACGACTCCTTTGGCGGGAGAAAACCCCTGACGCTCTATGAGGCGCCTACCCTTGCGTACATTGCCGACCGATTTAAGGAGGTAGGGCTGGAACCGGGCGCCGGAGGCAGTTATTTTCAAAAAGTGCCCCTTCTTGGGGTGGAGACGCATATCAAAAACAACGAGTGGGTGGTTACGGGTAAAAAGGGAACGGTCAAACTCCGCTATTGGGACGATTTTGTTTTGTGGACGTTACGGGCAGAAGAAAAAATTAAGATCAATAAGGCCGATTTTGTATTTGTGGGTTTTGGGATTCATGCGCCCGAGTATGGTTGGGACGACTATGCGGGGGTGGATGTAAAGGGTAAAGTAGTGGTGATGTTGGTAAACGATCCGGGATTTTACGACGACAACCTCTTTAGAGGCAAAAATATGACTTATTATGGACGATGGACGTACAAGTTTGACGAGGCCGGAAAACAGGGCGCTGCCGCAGCCATTATCATCCACGATACAGCCCCCGCCTCCTACGGCTGGAGCGTGGTGCAAAATTCGCGGGCTACCTCGAGCCTCAGCCTCTATTCGGAGGGTGAAAACAAACTTTTAGTTCCTTTCCAGGGATGGGTAACGGGCCAATCTGCACAAAAGTTATTTGAGGCGGCGGGCGTATCGATGGACGAATCTATTGCCGCGGCCAAAAAGAGGGGCTTTACCTCTTTTCCCCTTAACCTCAAAACGACGATTGAATCGACCAATAAGTTAGAGTTTGGCGAGTCGGCCAACGTGGTAGGGATTCTTCCCGGCACCTCGCTTAAGGATGAGTACATTATTTATTCGGGCCATTGGGACCACTTGGGCATAGGACAACCGGTAGCGGGAGACAGTATTTACAACGGAGCAAGCGACAATGCTTCGGGTATAGCCGCCATGGCCCTCATTGCGAGGCGATTCAGCGAGCTGCCCGAAAGGCCCAAGCGTACCCTCGTCTTTTTGGCCGTTACCGCCGAGGAGTCGGGGCTGCTCGGATCGCAGTATTATGCCGAACACCCCCTGTTCCCCTTAGCAAAGACGGCGGTATGCCTCAATATGGACAGCTATGGCGACAATATGCCCACCAGCGACCTCATTGTGTCGGCGCCCGGCCACTCCGAAACCGACCGCTATGTGCTTGACGCGGCTGCTGCTCAGGGACGCACCCTCGTCTTCTCCAACGACAATTCGGGGGGAGGCTATTACCGATCCGACCACTTTAACTTTGCCAAAATGGGCGTACCGGTCGTATTGGCCAAAGGGGGCAGAACCTTTATCGACCCCGTAGCTGCCAAAGATCACAGAGAAAAATATTATCCCGTAAGCACCTACCATCAGCCTTCGGACGAATACCACGACTGGTGGGTAGTGTCGGGTACCCTTCAAGATATTTACCTCTTCTATGCCATTGGCTTGAGATTGGCCAACGACGGCTACTTTCCCAAATGGAACGACGGAGTGGAGTATAAGGCGGTGCGGGAAAAGAAATAGGAGCGATGCGCTTTGTATACGCCATCCTGTGTGTGTTGATCGATCTCCTTCCGCTCAGGGCGCAGCATGATCTCCGTTTTTCCCTCTTTTCGACTCCCGTCCTGTCGGCATCGGACAGCAACAAAGTGACGATCCGCGCCGACATAGTTGGATTCTTTAAAAATAATGAATACTTTAGTCCCGTAGCGGTGGGTCAAACGCTTCCCGGAACAGCGTCTACCTTTGCACTGGGGTATCAGCGCGCCGACCGTTTTAAAGCAGAATTAGGCGCCTCTTTTGTAAAGTATAGCGGACGTGATCCCCTGCACAATGCAGTTCCTTTTGTAAGGCTTCAATACTCCATTACTCCAGCGCTCCATATGGTACTGGGTAATCTGTATGGCGGCATAAACCACAGGTTGATTGAGCCCCTGTATCTATGGGAACAACACTTTACCGCCAAGCCCGAGAGCGGATTGCAATGCTTGTTCCATACAGACCGATGGTTTGCAGACGCATGGGTAGATTGGCAACATTTTATCCGGTACGGCGATCCGGAACAGGAAGCCCTTACTTTTGGCGCCTCCCTAGCGGGGCGGCTTACCAACGACGGCAGCCGTGTAAGCCTGACCATGCCCTTGCAACTGCTGATGCACCACAAGGGCGGACAGATTGATGCTTCTGGCGAGCATACGACTTTGCTGGCTAATACAGCAATGGGTCTGTGTACGCGCCTGAACATTAACAGTGAATGGGTCAGAACGGTTGGCTTGGATCTGTATGCGGTTGGCTATTGGGGACAATACAGCAAAGAACCGTTTGAACCCTACGACAAGGGATGGGGCGTATATCCCGTTTTTTCTGTGGATGCTTCGCCGATCGTGTTCATGGCCGGATATTGGTATGCCCAAAAATATTATGCCTTTGCGGGAGAACCCCTTTTTGGCTCCTTTAATCCCTGCTACCCCGATCAACTTTTACCTGAACGCAACTTGGTAACGTGTAAATTGGTTTTTGATAAAGAACTCTTAACAGGGGTTTTCATGGGGGCACAGTTTGAAAGCTACAGCGACCTCCATCGAGGCAAAACCGATTACAGTTTTGGCATACATTTGAGGTTCAATCATCTATTTAGATTTACAAAATAAGGCAGGGATTTTTTTGCCCCTTTTGCAACTTTTTGCCCTCTTTTTGCATCTATATAGAGCAGTTTTTATTAGCTAAATATGAAGAAACGTTTTTTATTTTTTGCTTTAGTCGCCTTCGTCGGTACCGCTTTTATTCCGGAAAGAACGCCTGCATGCCTGCCGGTATTCATGAGCCGCGAAACCCTAGAGCAATCCGTCAGGTATATTCCCGGAGCGCGCGACATGATACGGACCGGAAAAATTTATTACCGAGGATCCTGTATCTATGTAAATGAAAGGTACAAAGGAGTGCATATTATCAACAACGCAAACCCCGCTCATCCCGTCAACGAGGGCTTTGTGCTGGCTCCCGGCTGTATAGACATGGCCGTAAAGGGAAACATTTTGTACTTGGACAATGCCGTTGACTTGGTAAGTTTTGATTTGGAGCGCAAAGAGGTAACCAAGCGCATCCGCAATGTTTTTCCCGAACCGTTGCCCCCCGGTGATTTCTATTATTACAGGTACTTTCACCGTCCGGCTGGCTACATTATTGTGGAATGGAAAGAGTATTAATTCTTAAACGATTCAAGCCGTGAAAAATATCAGTTATTTTGTTGTTGTTGCATTTTTGGCGAGTTCATGCATTAAAGCCGGCGAAGCGGGTTTGGGCCTATCGGATGGCAGGGGAGGTTCCATGGCGCGTTTTGCCATTGTAGACAATATGCTGTATACGATTTCGAACAGCAACATAAAACTTTTTGATATAGAAGAGGGGGCTGACCCCAAATATTACGAGCAAAGAGATGTACAGGTGGGGTTTGATATAGAAACCGTTTTTCCGATGGACACCTTGCTCTTTATTGGTTCTCGGGAGGGTATGTATATATACGATATTACCGATCCCCGGTTTCCCTCATTTCTTTCAAAGGTTAGCCATCTTAGAAGTTGTGACCCGGTCGTGGCTCAAGGCAACTATGCCTACGTGACGCTCAATACCAAAACTTCAGCATGCGGACCCGGAACCAATAATGTGCTAGACATTTACGACATCAGCGACATATCCGTACCGGTACTCAAAAAGACCTTGTTTATGAGCCTCCCCATGGGATTGGGAATAGACGGTACTAAACTGTTTGTATGCGACAGAGGGCTTAAAGTGTTTGATATTTCTGATCCAGTTACTATCAGGCAGGTAGACGATTTAGTACCTGTCGGCGAGGTAAATATTCTTGAGGCCTACGACGTGATCCCGGTTGACGGATTGTTGCTGTTGGTGGCAAAAGAAGGCCTCTTTCAGTTTGATTATACCGGCGATCGCCTCCAATACGTAAGTAAGATAGCCATTAAGCAGTAAGTATCATGAAAAAAATCTTTTTACTATCGTGGGTGGTGGTATGCTTTTTCGCTGCACAGGGGAATGCCCAGGCCCGTTATGATTGGAGCCAGAAGAAATATACGGTAGCCATACAACCCATGCAGTTATTATTCAAAAACAGTTTGAGGTTGGATTTTGAAGTGCGTATTGCCGACGGTCCTGGCTGGCTGCAGTTTGGTCCTGCTGCCTATTATGCCAAAGGAGAGGAGGATTATTTTTGCCTTGGGAATCGAGCATATCGTGATGGATATCGTGATCTCTTTTATTTTTCAGAACCGTTTACGAGTCTGTTGGGCGGGGGCTTGGATATAAACTACAAATGGTTCTTTGACGCTAAAAGATCGCTTTATCTTTTAAGCGGTCTCTCTTTTACTCATTTTGATATAAAGTATTGGGGATCGGTATGGAGTGATTATATAGAAGACGGCCTTCAATACTCAGGATATTTGCCCGCAGACTTCAATCATCAGCACGTAAATCGGCCCGGAGCCAACTTTTTGTTTGGGTTTCAAGTACCTTCGCGTCATCTCTTTCTTTTTGATATGTTTGGGGGATTTTCTTATCGTTATTCGGTGGCTGATAAAGGTAAACCCTCTTATAATGAGGAGGTCTTTTCCTATGGATATACCGGCTGGGTCTTTGTTACCGGCGTCCGCTTTGGGATTGGGATAAAATAAAAAAAGCCGGAAAATGATCCGGCTCTTTTCTATTTTTTCTCTGCCTTCAGGCTCGCATGGGCTGCGGCTAACCGGGCAATGGGTACGCGGTAGGGAGAACAGGAAACGTAGTTGAGACCGTTTTTGAAGCAGAAAGCAACGGAGGCGGGGTCGCCTCCCTGTTCGCCGCAAATCCCTACTTTAAGGTCGTGCTTGGTAGAGCGTCCTCTTTTCACGGCCATTTCCATAAGTTGTCCCACGCCGCTCTGGTCAATCGTTTGAAAGGGATCGGCAGGGATCAGTTTCTTGTCGGTGTAGTCGCGGAGGAAAGCGCTGGCGTCGTCGCGGCTAAAGCCAAAGGTCATTTGGGTCAAATCGTTGGTGCCAAAGGAGAAAAAGTCGGCCGTTTCGGCCATTTTGTCGGCTAAAAGACAAGCTCGGGGAATCTCAATCATGGTACCGTAAAGGTAATTGATTTTTCGTACGTTCATCTTTTTGCACACTTCTGCGTATACCTTGTCTACAAGCTCCTTGGTGATGTTTAACTCCGACACGTCGCACGTAACCGGCACCATAATTTCGGGCATGGGCTTCTTACCCTCGGCAATAAGTTCTACCGTGGCTTCAAAGATGGCGCGGATTTGCATCTCGCTCACTTCGGGATAGGTTACGCCCAAGCGTACGCCGCGGTGTCCCATCATGGGGTTGGTTTCGTGCAACTCTTTACCCCTTGCCGCAATCTCTTCGATTTGGATACCCATAGCCTCTGCCAACTCTTGCTGTTTGGCAGGCTCGGTGGGTACAAATTCGTGGAGGGGCGGGTCAAGGAGTCGGAAGGTGACGGGGAGCTTGTCCATCACGGCAAGGGTGGCTTTCATGTCGCGTTTGACAAAGGGGAAGAGATCGTCCAAGGCTTTGCGGCGCTCATCAACGCTATTGCTCAGGATCATTTTGCGGAGGTGAAAGAGGGGTTCTTCGGATCCGGTGCCGTAGAACATGTGTTCGGTACGGAACAAACCAATCCCTTCGGCGCCAAATTCGCGCGCCTGTCTGGCGTCGTTGGGCGTTTCGGCATTGGCGCGCACGCCCATGATACGATGTTTGTCCACAATTTTCATAAATGATTGAAAACGAGGATTTTCAGAAGCATCCATCAGCTCCAGTGCGCCGGTATACACGTATCCTTTGGTGCCGTTAAGGGTCAGGATATCCCCCTCGTTGATCACGTAGTCGGAATCTTTGATTTTGGCAATCTTTTTGATTTCGTCTACTTCTAAGGCTCCGGCTCCCACAATACAGCATTTTCCCCATCCGCGGGCGACCAAAGCGGCGTGGGAGGTCATTCCCCCCAGAGCGGTCAACAGGCCGTCGGCAGCGCGCATACCATCCACGTCTTCGGGGTTGGTCTCTTTACGCAGCAAAATTACCTTTTCTCCCCTGCGACTCCAGGCCACGGCATCTTCGGCGGTAAAGACGACTTTACCCACCGAGGCGCCCGGTCCGGCCGGTAGTCCCTTGACTAAGGGAGCGATCTCTTTTTCGGCGTCGGGGTGGACAATGGGGTGGAGGAGTTCGTCCAATTGATTTGGATCTAAGCGGAGAATGGCTGTTTTTTCGCTGATCAAATGCTCTTTGAGCATATCCATAGCCATATTGAGGGCGGCGGTACCGGTACGTTTGCCTACGCGGCACTGCAACATGTAGAGTACCCCCTCCTGAATGGTAAATTCGATATCAAGCATATCGCAGAAATTTTTTTCCAAAATCTGGCGAACCTTGCACAACTCCTTATATGTCTTTGGCATAGATTCCTGCATAGAATGAAGATGTTTGTTCTGTTCATTTTTGGTGTCGTCGTTCAGGGGGTTGGGGGTGCGTATACCGGCCACCACGTCTTCGCCTTGGGCATTGATCAGCCACTCTCCGTAAAAGAGGTTTTCGCCCGTGGCAGGGTTGCGGGTAAAAGCGACGCCGGTTGCGGAGTCATCGCCCATATTTCCAAATACCATCGCCTGCACATTGACGGCGGTGCCCCAATCGTCGGGAATCCCCTCAATGCGGCGGTACGAAACGGCCTTTTTCCCGTTCCAACTCTTAAAGACCGCCTTGATTCCTCCTACCATTTGCTCGTGGGCATTGTCGGGGAAGGTCTGTTTCAAGACCTTTTTGATGCTCTTTTTAAAGGCTTCGGACAAGTGTTTTAAATCCTCGGTGGTTAAATCGGTATCTGATTGATATCCTTTTTGATGCTTGTATTCGTCCAATTGTTCGTCCAAAATCTTGCGGATACCTTTGCCTTCGGCCGGCTCCAGCCCTTCTGCCTTTTCCATTACCACGTCGGCATACATCATAATCAATCTACGATAGGAGTCGTATACAAAGCGGGGGTTGTTGGTTTTGCTGATCAAGCCGGGGATGGTGGTAGAGCAAAGGCCAATGTTTAATACGGTGTCCATCATGCCCGGCATGGAACTGCGGGCGCCTGAACGGCACGAAACAAGGAGGGGCGAAACCGGATCTCCAAACCTCATCCCCATGGCCGACTCTACTTTTTTCATCCCTTCCCATACCTGCTCCATCAGATCTTTAGGAAGTTCGCATTTGTTGGCGTAGTACGCCATACACGTTTCGGTGGTTATGGTAATTCCCGCGGGAACAGGAAGTCCCAATTTACACATTTCGGCAAGATTGGCCCCTTTTCCTCCCAAGAGGTTTTTCATGGTACCGTTGCCGTCGGCGTTTTTGCCGCCAAAGTAATAAACTCGTTTAATTGCTGACATTGTTATAAAATATTGATAATTAATTTATTATGTGTTGAGTTGTTTCCATGGTTAGAAACAGCAAAGGTACAAAAAAATCTTTTACAAAATATTTCCTGCCAGTTCGGCTAATTTGCTGCGTTCTCCTTTGACTAAATTTACGTGGGCAAATAAGCTTTGTCCCAACATTTTGTCTGTAAGGTGAGTAAGTCCGTTGGAGTACATATCTAAATAGGGAGAATCAATTTGGTGGATGTCTCCGGTAAAGACTAATTTGGTGCCCTCTCCGGCTCTGGTAATAATGGTTTTAACTTCGTGTGGGGTAAGATTTTGGGATTCATCGATAATAAAAAAGGTATTAGAGAGGCTCCGACCTCGGATATAAGCTAAGGGAGAGATGAGGAGTTTTTCTGTTTTGAGCATTTCGTCTATCCGATAGGCTTCACGGGCGGAGGGTTTAAAGGCATTCTTAATAACCGACAGGTTATCAAACAGAGGCAACATATAGGGTCCCAATTTTTCTTTGATGTCTCCGGGTAAAAACCCCAAATCTTGATTTTGCAAAGGGATGACGGGTCGGGAGAGTAAAATTTGTTTGTACTCCTGCTCCTGAGCTAAGGCGGCGGCCAAGGCCAAAAGGGTTTTTCCGGTACCGGCAATACCGGTGAGGGAGATGAGGCTGATCTCGGGGCGGAGTAAGGCGTCCATGGCAAA